>NZ_JAALEA010000009.1 GCF_014145145.1 Dietzia cercidiphylli | reverse complement strand
TGTGGCTTTCGCCGTTATATGGCGGGGTTCTGTCGACGCTCTGTGGCGGCATCTGCTCATGGCGATACACGCGAGCACCGGTCTGGTCACAGATAGCGGCAGACGGTCGTGGTGTCGCATTTGGTGGGGTCGCTGGTGGTGGCACTGTGGTGAAGGTGCGCGACGGTGTGTCGCAGTGCTTGCAGGTCGGCGATTTGGCGGTCCAGGTCGCCCAGGTGGGCTTCGAGCAGGGCGTGCACGTGCTGGCAGGGTGCGACTCCGGCGTCGCGGATGTCGAGGATCTCGCGAATCTGGGCCAGGGTGAGCCCAGCGGTGCGGCCGCGGCGAACGAAGTCCAGGCGCGCCAGGGCCGCAGGGGTGTAGTCGCGGTATCCGTTGGCGGTGCGCTCAGGCGCAGGTAGTAGGCCGGCTTCTTCGTAGAAGCGCAGCGTCTTGGTTGTGGTGCCGCTGGCCACGGCCAACTCACCGATGCGCACAGTGGCCCCTTTCTCGGCTCTCGTCCATGTTCGCCTTGACCTTCCCCTGCGCTGGAACGTCCACTATGGACGCTGAAGAGGGGTCACGCGAAGGAAGGTGGGCAAATGGGTGTGGACTACGACGTCGATCTGGCCGTGATCGGCTCAGGAGGCGCGGCGATGTCCGCCGCCATCGCGGCCAGCCAGGCCGGTAAGAGCGTCGTGCTGGTTGAGCGCGGTGTTCTGGGCGGGACGTGCGTGAACATCGGCTGCGTGCCGTCCAAGACGCTCCTGGCGGCCGCCGGGGCCCGGCACGCCGCGCTCACCAATCCCTTCAAAGGTGCCCCAACGTCAGCCGCACCGGTGAACCTCGGCGATCTGGTGGCCCAGAAGGACGCACTCATCGAGCGCCTGCGTGATGCGAAGTACGCCGATGTGGCCGCTGCCTACGGCTTCCAGGTCCGCCCAGGCCAGGCCAGCTTCCTGGACGGGGACACCCTGGCCGTCGACGGCCAGGCGCTGCGGGCCCGGGCCTATCTGGTCGCCACCGGTGCCACCCCCGCCATCCCGGAGGTGGTCGGTCTCGACTCTGTGGACCGGCTGACGTCCACCACCGCGATGCAGCTGACCGAGCTGCCTGAGTCCCTGGTCGTTATCGGTGGCGGGTACGTCGGGATGGAGCAGGCCCAGCTGTTCGCTCACCTCGGCACCCGGGTCTCTGTGGTCGGGCGTCTGGCGCCGCACGCCGAGCCGGAGCTGGCCCAGAGACTTCGGGAAGTCTTCACCGACGACGGCATCACCGTGGTCGAAGAGCGCGCGACCACTGTGGCCCGCGAACCAGGCCCCGCAGGAGAGGTGGTGGTGACCACGGACTCGGGCGAACAGGTGCGCGGCGCGCAGGTCCTGGTGGCCACCGGACGCCTGCCCCGCACCGACGGCCTGAACCTGGCCGCTGCCGGTGTGGACGTGGACGAGCGCGGCTTCGTCGTGGTCGACCAGACCCAGCGCACCTCCAACCCGCGCGTCTGGGCCGCCGGTGACGTCTCGGGGGCTCCCCAGTACGTCTACGCCGCCGCCGCCGGCGGTCGGGCCGCCGCGCTCAACGCCCTGACCGAGGACAGGTACCCGCCGGCAGCTCGGGTCGACTACGCCGGCTTTCCTGCGGTCGTGTTCACCCGGCCCCAGCTGGCCTCGGCGGGGTTGACCGAGGACGAGGCCCTCACCCGAGGGCACGCGTGCGACTGCCGCGTCCTGGACCTGTCCGATGTCCCCCGGGCGCTCGTCCAGCACGACACCCGCGGGGCGGTGAAGCTCGTCGCCGACGCCGTGAGCGGCAAGGTTCTGGGCGTGCACGCTCTGGCGGACGGGGCCGGGGAGATCATGCTGGCGGCCACCTACGCCATCAAAAGCGGCATGACCGTCGACGATCTGGCCGACACCTGGGCGCCGTACCTGACCATGAGCGAAAGCCTGCGCATCGTGGCCGGCCTCTTCCGAAACCAGATGCCGACGTCATGCTGCGCCTGAAACCCGCGGCCCCAGCGGGGTGGACGAGGGCTCCCGCGGCGGCCCGCCTGGCGCCGTGAATGTGCCTTAAAAACCTACAGTCTTATGAGACACCAGGCGGGGACCGGACGCCGAGACCGCTTCATGGGCCGATGGGCACCTTCTGCCTCTCGCGAAGTCGTCTCACCGTGAACTGTCGCAGGGTGGTGCTCGGTAGGGGTTTGTGAGTCATAATCATGTCATGAGGCTCTTGGGGTACACCCGCGTGAGCACTGCGAGTCAGGACGCGCAGTTGCAGTTGGATGCACTCGTGGATTCCGGGGTGCAGAAGCGGGATGTGTTCGCGGATGTGACCTCGGGTAGCCGGACCGCGATCGAACGCCCGGGGATGAAGCGCCTGTTGGACTATGCCGAGTCCGGCGACACGGTCGTGGTGTGGCGCATCGACCGGCTCGGCCGATCCTTGATCGATGTCCTCAACACCGTGAACCTGATGCGCGACAAGGGCGTAAAGATCAAGTCGCTTTCGGACGGCATCGACCCGGAGACCACTTCCGGCCGGTTAATGCTGGGCATGCTGGCCACGCTGGCCGAGTACGAGCGCGAGCTGATCACCGAGCGAGTCAATGCCGGCATCGCTGCGGCGAAGCAGAGCGGTACCCGGTTCGGTCGGCCGCCTGTTGACCCGGCGGTGATTGCGGAGAAACTCGACATCGCTCGGGACGCCCGCGCCAAGGGTCGCACCGCCGAGGAAGCCGCCCGATTGGTCGGATGGTCTCGCGCCACGCTGTACCGGCACCAACAGGCTGCCCGCGACCGCGACATGGTCTCCCAGCAGGTGTGACATGGACGGGCCGCAGCGGTGGCGAATCCTCCGGCTTCACGTCGAGGACGGCATCTCGCTGACGACCCTGGCCCGTGACACCGGCACCGGGCTGCGGACACTGCAACGCTGGCACCAGCTTTACAAGACCGGCGGCATCGCGGCGTTGGAGCCGCGGCCACGACGCGACACGGGATCTCGACGCACTCCGGCGGAACTGGTCACGTTTCTCGAGCACCTCGCGCTGACCCGCCCACGCCCGAGCACCGCTGCATTGCACCGGCTCACCACGGCCGAAGCGGGTCGCTTGGGGCTGACGGCCCCGAGCTATGCCACGGTCCGCGCCATCGTCCACGCTTTGGACCCGGCCCTGGTGACGCTTGCTCTGGAGGGGCCGGCAGCATATCGGGACCGCTATGAACTGGTGTTCCGCCATCGCGCCGAACGGCCGAATGTGACGTGGCAAGCCGATCACACCGAACTCGACATCCTCATCACCGGCGCCAGCGGCACCCCCGACCGGCCCTGGCTGACGGTGGTGATGGACGACTACTCCCGCGCGGTCTGCGGGTACATGGTCTTCACCGGGGCGCCATCGGCGATGAACACCGCGCTGGTGCTACGACAGGCGATCTGGCGCAAGACCGAACCGGCCTGGGCGATGTGCGGACTACCCGACGTCCTCTATATCGATCACGGCAGCGACTTCACCAGCCGCCACCTCGAGTACACCGCGGTCTCACTGAAAATCCGCCTCATCTTCTCCACCGTCGGTCGCCCGCAAGGCCGAGGCAAGATCGAGCGGTTCTTCGGCACAGTCAACACCGAGCTCCTGGCCACCCTGCCCGGACATCTGGCACCAGGGGCCAAGACACCTCCATCTCTGGATCTACCTGCGCTCGATCAGGCGATCGCCGGTTTCATCGCCACCTACAACGAGCGGACCCACCGGGAGATCGGGACGAGCCCGAAGAAGGCGTGGATCGGTGACGGGTGGTTGCCACGCATGCCCGAATCCCTCGATGAACTCGACGGACTGCTGCTGACGGTGCCCAAGCACCGCACCGTGCAGCGTGACGGCATCCACTTCCAAGGCCGGCGCTACCTCGCGCCAACTCTGGCACCGTTCGTTGGCCGCCCGGTGACGATCCGCTACGACCCGCGTGACATCTCCGAGGTTCGCGTATACGACCGCGACACCTTCCTCTGCGTGGCCATCGATGAGGCGCACCCGAACCAACGGGTAAGCCTGCAAGAAGTCGAGACCGCACGCCGAGCCCGCCGGCGCCAACTGCGCAAAGACATCAACGACCGCATCCCGCGTATCGCCGATCGGGCCGAACCGCGCACCGCCGCCCCCGGAGCGCGGCCAACCAAGCTGCGCACCTACGAAGAGGACTAAGGATGGCCAAGGACTTCATCATCACCAAGGAACATCGCCGGTTCACCGAATTCGCCACCGCGGTACGCAAGGAACGCACCATCGGCATCTGTCACGGCGACGCCGGCATCGGCAAGACCCAATCGGCACGCCGATACGCCCACTGGGACACCGTGGAACCGTTCATCACCGAATGGGGGCCGCGCACCGAAGACGACGCCAAGCTTTATGCAACTGCGAACCGGTGCCGGACCGTGTTCTACACCCCCGAGGTGCTCCCCAGGCCCAAAATCCTCATGCACGAGATCGCGCACCTGCAGACAAAGCTCGGCATCTGCATCGACGAACACCAGCGCAACATCGGCAAAGTCACCGGCGCCCACTCAGGTCACACCAACAAGTGGGTCGAGCTGCTCATCATCGATGAAGCCGAACGACTGGCCCCGACCGCACTCGAACTCCTCCGTGATGAACACGACCGCTACGACCTGGCGATCATCCTCATCGGCATGCCTGGCATTGACCAGCGGTTTCGCCACTACCCTCAGCTCTACAGCCGCCTCGGATTTTCACACCGATACCGGGCACTAGGACGCGAGGAACTGCTCTTCGTCCTCGATCGCCATTGGAAACGCCTCGGCCGCACTCTTGACCCAGACGACTTCACCGACGCTCAAGCGATCGCCGCGATCGAACGCATCACCCGGGGCAACTTCCGCCTCCTCGAACGCCTCTTCCCTCAGATCGCCCGAGTGCTCAAGATCAACCAACTCGAGACCATCACCGACGACGTCATAGAATCCGCCGCCAGCATCCTCGTGATCGGAAACTAACGCCCCCAAGCGATCACAGAAAACCGCCGCAAAGCACTCAAACCCACAGC
>NZ_JAALEA010000099.1 GCF_014145145.1 Dietzia cercidiphylli | reverse complement strand
GGGCGTTGTTGGCCAGCCGGTTGACGATGGAGTCAGCGGCGACCCGGTCGGGCAGGGCTTCGAGCCAGTACGCCGGCCGGGACTGTGAAGCGATCATCGTCGGCAACCTGTGCTCCCGGTTGGCCAGGACGGCGAACAAATCGTTGGCGGCCTCGGGATCGATGCCCACGGTGAGGAAGTCGTCGATGATCAGCAGCTCCACGTCCGAGAGGTCATTGAGCATTTTCTGGTGGCGGATCCCGTCGCCGCGGGCGATGACCAGCCGCCGGGCGAGTTCGTCCATGCGGGCGTAGGTGACGGTGTGCCCGTTCTGGCAGGCGGCGATCCCGATCGCGCAGGCCAGGTAGGTTTTTCCGCCGCCGGTCGGTGAGAGGATCAGCAGGTTGGTGGGGTCTTGCCTCCAGTGGTGTCCGGCGTAGCGTTTCATCCGCACCGGGGTGATCCCGCGTCCGTCCTGGTAGTTGATCTCGGCGATCGAGGCCTGCGGGATGGGGAACTTGGCGGCGCGGATGAGCTTGTCGATCCGGTGGGCTTGGCGCTGGTCCAGGGCGTCGTCGACGGCGGTGAGGAAGATCTGCTCCGGGGTGAGCTCGTCATTGGCCTCATCGCTGATGAGCTCCTCGAACCGGGTCGCTACGTGGGTGATGCGCAGATTGCGGAACTTCTGATGATCGATCTCGGTGAACATCACACGCCCTCCCCGCTGCGGCCGCGCGAGTAGTGATCGGCCGAGCGGACTTGAATCGCGCCGTCGTCTCGGGTTCCGGCCGGGGGTGGGGGCTTTCGTGTGGCCGCCGCCGGCACCACGGGCCGGGGCGCCTTGCCGTCGGAGTCGATGGTGGCCATGACGCGTTTGAGCACGCTGTAGCTCCCGGCGCCGTTCTGGTTGAGCAGCACTTGGCAGGCAGCCTCGAGCCGCTGCCGACTGCGCTTGCCCAGGGTCTCGAGGATGTTCTGGCAGTCCAGGTAGCCCTGGGCCTCGATCACGTGACGGTCCAGGATCTGGGCGATCACCTTCTCGGTGGCAGGACCGAACCCGCGGGCACGGTCGGTGAACCACTGCCTCGACCACAGACCATCGATGCCCTGATGCTCTCTCGGGGCGTGCGCGAGCACCGTGGAGTACTGGCCCTTACGACCATGGCGCCGGGGGTGCACGCAGACGACCTGGTCGCCATCGAAGATCGTCACAGATTGTGCGGTCAGGCGGACCCGCAGCAGTTGACCGGCGAAGGTGTACGGCACCG
>NZ_JAALEA010000098.1 GCF_014145145.1 Dietzia cercidiphylli | reverse complement strand
GGGACTATGGATTAAAAGTCCGTAGCTCTACCAACTGAGCTATAGGGGCGTCGGTCACGATACCGTCCCCGTTCGCGCCGACGGGCGTCGGCTCGGGCGTGGTTGGTTTAGACGTCTGCTGGGCCGTGCCCTAAACTCGAACCCGCTGCGGCCCGGCGATCCCGGACGTGGCGTACGCCCCCTTCGTTTAGCGGCCTAGGACACCGGCCTTTCACGCCGGCAGCGCGGGTTCGAATCCCGTAGGGGGTACGAGGTCAGGAGTCCCGGTCACCGTTCGTCGGCGGCCGGGACTTCTCTCATCTGCGGGCACGGTGTCGGCCCCCTCTCTGGCGCCCCGGGCGTCGCCACCGGGATCCACCGAACCCGTTCCGAGCTGCCCCGGAACCACCGCCGGTTTCGCGATTTGCGTCCGGCGTGGGCGTCGATTACTGTTCTGTCTCGTGCGAAAAGCACGGCCCTGTGGCGCAGTTGGTTAGCGCGCCGCCCTGTCACGGCGGAGGTCGCGGGTTCGAGTCCCGTCAGGGTCGCAGGAGACAACCGGCGCATTCGGTTTACCGGATGCGCCGGTGGTCTTATGGCCAGGTAGCTCAGTTGGTACGAGCGTCCGCCTGAAAAGCGGAAGGTCGTCGGTTCGATCCCGACTCTGGCCACCGAGAGCGCAGCGCGCCGGAGGGTTTCCCTCCGGCGCGTTCGTCGTTTCGGGGAACCTCCGTCCCTCGTTATAGCGTGGACGCCATGCCATCGACTGCCACCGAGGTCCGTGACGTGCCGGACAGGTCCCGTACAGGAACCCGGTGGGGAATAGTCGCCGCGGTCAGCGGCCTGGTCGGGATCCTCCTCGCGATCATCGTCCCGCTGCTCCCGGTCACCCAGACCACCTCGACGATCAGCTGGCCGGAGGCCGGGACCCTCGACCCCGTGACGGCGCCCCTCGTGGCCTACTACCCGCTCGACCTGGCGGTGGACGTCCCGTGCGCGGCGGTGGGGGAGCTCCGCGACCAGGGCCGTGAGGACGGGGTGCTCGTGTCCACGGCACCCCGTCAGGCGGGAGCGAACGCGGGCGCCCGTGCGCTCGTGGTGTCCGTGGCCGGCCCCACCGTCGAGGTGCGCAGCCGGAACGTGCTGGTCGCGGCCGCCCCCACCGAGGCGGTCGCCTCGCCCGGGGCGTGCTCGGTGATCCGCGTCGTGGCGGACTCCGGTTCGATCGGCGCGGAGTTCGTCGGTCTCGAGTCGGACGGCGGGGAGGTGGGTGGGCGGATCGACCAGGATCTGCGGCCGCAGGTCGTCGGTGTCTTCACGGACCTGCAGGGGCCGGCGCCCGAGGGGATGTCCGTCGACATCACCGTGGACTCCCGCTACACCACCCAGGCGACCGTGATCAAACAGATCGCGATCGTGGTCGGGATCCTCGCGATCGTCGTGGCGCTGGTCGCCCTGCACCGACTCGACCTGCGCGACGGACGAGTCGGGCGACGGGTACTGCCCCGCCGCTGGTGGAAGCCCCGCCCCCTGGACCTGGTGGTGGTGGCCACACTCCTGGTCTGGCACGTCATCGGGGCCAACACGGCGGATGACGGATACATCCTCACCGAGGCGCGTGCCGCCGTCTCGAGCGGCTACATGCCGGAGGTGTTCCGGTACTACGGCGCCCCGTACGCGCCGTTCGGGATGCCGTACTACCTCTACACGGCGATCAGTTCCGTCACCGTGGGCAGTATGTGGCTCCGGCTACCAGCATTGCTGCTGGGCATCGCGTCGTGGATGCTGCTCTCCCGCGAGGTGATCCCGCGACTGGGCATCGCCGCCCGCCGCGCCTCGGCCGTCCGGTGGAGTACCGCCGCGGTGTTCCTCGCGTTCTGGCTCACCTACAACAACGGGCTGCGCCCCGAGCCGATCGTGGCCTTCGGCGTGCTGGCCACCTGGGTCTCCCTCGAGCGGGCGCTCGCGACCGGGCGGCTGCTTCCCGCGGCCACCGGCTTCATCATCGGCGGGCTCACGCTGTCCGCCGCGCCCACGGGCACCTTCTGCATCGCGGCGATCATCGCGGCCTCCCGGCCGCTGTTGCTGCTGGTGATCCGGCGGGCCCGGCGCGACGGCTGGATCCCGACGGTGGCGCCGATGCTGGCCGCCGGTCTCGGCGTGCTGCACCTGATCTTCCTGGACCAGCCCCTGGTGACCACGCTGCAGTCGTCGGCGCTGCTCGGCGACGTCGGCCCCACTGGGCGCTGGTTCGAGGAGGTGTGGCGGTACGAGTGGCTCATGAACCCGACGCCGGACGGGTCCCTGGCCCGCAGGTTCGCGGTCCTGGCGATGTTCCTGTCGCTGATCACGTGCGCCGCGATCCTGTTCCGCAAGGGGCGGATCCCCGGCGTGGCCGTGGGCCCCGCCCGACGGATCGTGGGTCTGGCCGCCATGTCGATCGCGTTCATGGCGCTCAACCCCACCAAGTGGACCCACCACTTCGGTGCGTTCGCCACGATCGGCGCCGCGCTGGCGGCCCTGGTGACCATGGCCGTCCTGCCGGCGGCCACCCGGTCGCTGCGCAACCGGATGCTGTTCCTCGCCGCGGTGTTCTTCGTCCTGGCCCTGAGCTTCACCTCCACCAACGGCTGGTGGTACATCTCGATCTACGGCATCCCGTGGGGTGGCGTGCAGCCCTCGATCGCCGGGATCACGTTCTCCTCGGTATTCCTCGGGCTGATGGTCATCGCGCTCCTGCTCGCGCTGGTCCTGCACTACCGGGAGCCGTTCGTGCGGCCCACGGGGTCGGTGCCCGCCGATGCCGATCGCGGCCCCGTGGTCCGGGTCCTGCGTGAGGTCTCGCACGCCCCACTCGGGCTCGCGGCGGCCCTCGTCGTCGTCGTCATCGTGGCCTCCATGGCCGCCGCGGTCCGCAACCAGTACCCCGCCTACTCGGTCGGCCTGCAGAACCTGCGGGTGCTGTCCGGGGAGCCGTGCGGTATCGCCGACATGGTGCTCG
The DNA here is from genome assembly GCF_014145145.1 of Dietzia cercidiphylli. Lineage (GTDB taxonomy): Bacteria > Actinomycetota > Actinomycetes > Mycobacteriales > Mycobacteriaceae > Dietzia > Dietzia natronolimnaea. Next base: position 2,570 of record NZ_JAALEA010000098.1, on the reverse strand, counting down.
CCGAGCCCGACGCCAACGCGGGACTGCTCGCCCCGGTCGGTGACCCCCGTGACCAGCTCGAGGCGGGCGCGCAGCCGGTGGAGTTCATCCCCGACGGCATCCCCACCGACCTCACCGCCACCCAGGCCGTGGACACCGACACCCCGGGCACCGGGGAGGACTCCGACGCCACCGCCACCACCGCCGGCACCGAGGGCGGGGTGCGCGCGGGGGAGGGCATCAACGGCAGTCACGCCGTCCTGCCCTTCGGTCTCGACCCGGCCCGTGTGCCCGTGCTCGGCAGCTACCAGACCGGCCCGCAGTTCAACGCCGAGACCACGACGGACTGGTACCGGCTCCCCGAACGGGACGAGGAGAGCCCGCTCATCACGATCGCCGTGGCCGGCTCGTTCGCGCCGGACGCGATCCGCGTGGAGTTCGCCACCGCAGCCGACCGGTTCGAGCCGACCGGCTCGGTCCTGCCCGTCGACATCGGTCCGGCGCCGTCCTGGCGGAACCTGCGCGTGCCCGTCGACACCCTGCCCGCCGACGCCACGGCGATCCGGCTCGTGGTGCGCGACCTGGACCCGGACCCGTCGCGGTGGATCGCGTTCACCCCGCCGCGCATGCCGGAACTGGTGACCATGCAGGAGCTCGTCGGTGACTCCCGCCCGGTGCTCCCCGACTGGGCGGTGGCCTTCCACACCCCGTGTCTGCGACCGTTCGAGGAGTACGCCGGTATCCACGAGCTACCCGAGTACCGGGTCCTGCCGGATCGCGACCTCGCGGTGAGTTCCACCAACACCTGGCAGGCGTGGGACGGTGGCGGGCCCCTCGGGTTCATCGAGTTGCTCCTGGCCGGCGAGACCGTGCCGACCTATCTGGAGCACGACTGGTCACGGGACTGGGGCTCGCTGGTGCGGTACGAGCCGTTGGTGCCCGCGGCCCGGGAGGCGACCATCGACCACGGTGAGGCCGTACGGTCGGGGCTGTGGAACGGGGGACCGCTCGCCAGATGACCGGCTAGCATCGGCCCCGGAGACTTTTTACAAGGAAGTCCAAGTATCCCCTGACGCAGACTGGAGCACGCGATGTCCGTGACCGAGAAGCAGTTCGAGAACATCCTGGTGGAGCAGAGCGACCGCGTCGCGGTCATCACGCTGCACCGACCCAAGGCGCTCAACGCGCTGAGCAGCGGCATGGAGAAAGAGGTCGTCGAGGCCGTGGAGGGTCTCGACTCCGACCCCGGCGTCGGCTGCATCGTCATCACCGGTTCGGAGAAAGCCTTCGCGGCCGGCGCCGACATCAAGGAGATGAAGGACAAGAGCTACCCCGGGATCTACCTCGAGCGCTACTTCGGCGACTGGAAGCGACTCACCGCCGCGCGAACGCCGATCATCGCGGCCGTGTCCGGGTTCGCCCTCGGCGGCGGGTGCGAGCTGGCCATGATGTGCGACATGATCATCGCCGGTGACAACGCCAAGTTCGGCCAGCCCGAGATCACCCTCGGCGTCATCCCGGGCATGGGCGGCTCGCAGCGGCTCACGCGCGCGGTGGGCAAGGCCAAGGCCATGGACCTGTGCCTCACCGGCCGACAGATGGACGCGGACGAGGCGGAGTGCTCCGGCCTGGTCGCCCGCGTCGTCCCCGCCGCGGACCTGCTCGACGAGACCATGAAGGTCGCCGGGACGATCGCCTCGATGAGCAAGACCACCGCCATCGCGGCGAAGCAGGCGGTCAACCGGTCCTTCGAGACCACGCTCGAGGAGGGGCTGCTCGCGGAGCAGAACGCCTTCTACGCGCTCTTCGCCACCGAGGACCAGACCGAGGGGATGTCGGCGTTCGCCGAGAAGCGGAAGCCCGAGTGGCGCCGCTGAGGGACCAGCCCACGCACGGGCATCTCGCCGGGGGCGGTGGCGTGAGCGGGGACGCCCGCCGCGCCCCCGGTGAGCCCCTGCCCGTGTTGGTCCTCACCGGTTACCTGGGTGCCGGCAAGACCACGCTGCTCAACCACCTGCTGTCCGGCACGCCGGGCCTGCGCATCGGCGCGATCGTCAACGACTTCGGCGAGATCGACGTGGACGCCACGTCGGTCGCGGGGCGCGTGGACTCGATGATCTCGTTGGCCAACGGGTGTGTCTGCTGCGAGGTCGACGCGAGCGAGCTGGGAGAGACCCTGGCCGGTCTGGCCGACCCCGAGCACGGGCTCGACCTGGCGGTGATCGAGGCCAGCGGGCTGGCGGAGCCGGCGATCCTGTCGCGCATGGTCCACGAGGTGCCGCGCGAGGTGGTGCGGCACGCGGGGATGATCCAGGTCGTCGACGCCGAAGGGCTCGACGACGCCCTGGCGCGGCACCCGCGGTTGACGGCGCACCTGGCGGAGGCGGACCTCGTGGTGGTCAACAAATGCGATCTCGTGGACCGCGCTCGATTCGACCGCATCCGCGACACGATCCGCCGGCACGCCCCCCGGGTCGCCGTTCTGCCCGCGGTCCGGGCGGCCGTGCCGACGGGTCTGTTGCTGGGGATGGAGCCGGACCGGGACACCGCCGCCGGGTCGGAGGACGGCCGGGAGCCGTCGGACGGCCGTG
>NZ_JAALEA010000097.1 GCF_014145145.1 Dietzia cercidiphylli | reverse complement strand
CCGGGCCACCGCGCGGCCGATGCCGCCCGAGGCGCCGGTGACCACGACGGCACCCGCCCGGCGGCCCGTGCTCATCGGAGGTCGGTCTTGAGGATCTTGCCCGAGGCGTTGCGCGGGAAGGACTCCACGAACTCCACGGCGCGGGGGCGTTTGAAGTTGGCCAGGTGCTCGCGGCAGAACCCGAGGACGTCCTCCTCGGTGAGCGACGAGCCCTCGCGGCGCACCACGAAGGCCTTGCCGACCTCACCCATCCGGTCGTCCGGGACGCCGATGACAGCGGTCTCGACCACCCCGTCCAGGCGCGCGAGCGTCTGTTCGACCTCGGCGGGGTACACGTTGAACCCGCCCGTGATGTACATGTCCTTGAGCCGGTCGGTGATCCGCAGGTTGCCGTGGGAGTCGATCTCGCCCACGTCGCCGGTGTGGAGCCAGCCGTCGGGGTCGATGGCCTCCGCGGTGTTCTCAGGGTCGTCGAGATACCCCTGCATCACCATCTCGCCGCGGGTGAGGATCTCGCCGGAGTCCCCGATCCGGATCTCCATGCCGGGGTACGCCCGCCCGCACGTGGTGGCGACGGTGACGTCGTCGTCGTCCGCCGTGGTGGTGGTAATGAAGCCCATCGTCTCGGTCTGGCCGTAGGCGGTGAGGACGGTCTCCAGGCCCAGGTCGGACTGCATCCGCTCGACCAGGACCACCGGGACGACCGAGGCGCCGGTCACGGCCAGGCGCAGGGAGGACAGATCGAATCCCGCCCGGTCCGGGGCGTCCAGGATCGTCTGGAAGATCGTGGGGGCACCGGGCAGGACGGTGGCGCCCTCGTCCTGTACGAGCCGCATGGTCTCGGTGGGGGAGTACACGGCCAGCGGGATGACGGTGGAGCCGAAGAGTGTGCAGACCAGGAAGCCGGCCTTGTAGCCGAAGCTGTGGAAGAACGGGTTGACGATGAGGTACCGGTCGCGCTCGGTGAGTCCGCCGTTCGAGCCCCACGCGCGGGCGCCGGCGACCGTCTGGCGGTGCAGCGCCACCACGCCCTTGCTCTTTCCCGTGGTGCCGGAGGTGAACAGGATGTCGGCCACGTCGTCGCCCGTCACCGAGTCGGCGCGGGCGTCGGCCCGCGCGAGCGCGGAGTCGGTGGCCTCCGCCTGGAGGTCGGTGAAGTCGACGACGGCGAGGTCGGCGGTCGCGGCGTCGCCGCCGTCGAGCGGGATCCTCACGAGCGTCCGCAGTCGCGTGGC
>NZ_JAALEA010000096.1 GCF_014145145.1 Dietzia cercidiphylli | reverse complement strand
CCCGCGGAGCCCGACACGATGGCGCCGGCGTGGCCCATGGTCTTGCCCTCGGGAGCCGTGAAGCCCGCCACGTAGCCGACGACCGGCTTGGTGACGTTGGCCTTGATGTAATCGGCCGCGCGCTCCTCGGCGTCGCCGCCGATCTCGCCGATCATCACGATGACCTTGGTCTCCGGGTCGTTCTCGAAGGCCTCGATGCAGTCGATGTGCGTGGTGCCGATGATCGGGTCGCCGCCGATACCGATGGCGGTCGAGAAGCCGTAGTCGGCCAGCTCGTACATCATCTGGTAGGTCAGGGTGCCCGACTTGGACACGAGTCCGATCGGGCCCTTGCCGGCGATGTTGGCCGGCGTGATGCCGACCAGCGACTCGCCCGGCGTGATGATGCCCGGGCAGTTGGGGCCGATGATGCGGGTCTTGTTGCCCTTGGACACGTTGTAGTTCCACGCGTCGGCGGTGTCCAGGACCGGGGCGCCCTCGGTGATGACCACGGCCAGCGGGATCTCCGCGTCGATGGCCTCGATGATGGCGTCCTTGGTGAACGGCGGCGGGACGAAGAGGATCGTCACGTCGGCACCGGTGGCCTCCATGGCCTCGGAAACGCTGCCGAACACGGGGAGCTCGACGTCGTTGCCGTCGGCGTCCTTGTGGGCCACGGTGGTGCCGGCCTTGCGGGCGTTGACGCCACCGACGACCTGGGTCCCGGCCGCGAGCATGCGGGCGGTGTGCTTGGTGCCCTCGCCGCCGGTGATGCCCTGGACGATGACCTTGCTGCCTGAGTTGAGGAAGATCGACATATCTGGTTGTTCCTACTCTTCCTACTTGGAGGCCAGCTCGGCGGCCTTGTCGGCGCCGGAGTCCATGTTGTCGGCCAGGGTCACGAGCGGGTGATTGGCGTCGGCGAGGATCTTGCGACCCTCCTCGACGTTGTTGCCGTCCAGGCGGACGACCAGCGGCTTGTTGGCCTCGTCGCCCAGCATCTCCAGGGCCTTGACGATGCCGTTGGCCACCGCGTCACAGGCGGTGATGCCGCCGAACACGTTGACGAAGACGCTCTTGACCTGCTCGTCGCCGAGGATCACGTCGAGCCCGTTGGCCATGACCTCGGCCGAGGCGCCGCCGCCGATGTCGAGGAAGTTGGCGGGCTTGACTCCACCGTGGTTCTCGCCCGCGTAGGCGACGACGTCGAGCGTGGACATGACCAGCCCGGCGCCGTTGCCGATGATGCCGACCTGGCCGTCGAGCTTGACGTAGTTGAGGTCGTTCTCCGCGGCCTTCTGCTCGAGGGGATCAGTCGTGCCGGCGTCGGCGAAGTCCGCGAACATCTCCTTGTGACGGAACTCGGCGTTCTCGTCCAGGGTGACCTTGCCGTCCAGCGCGAGGATCTCGTCGTTCGGGGTGCGGACGAGCGGGTTGACCTCGACGAGGGTGGCGTCCTCGTTGACGAACACCTCGTACAGCTTCGCGATCGTCACGGCGGCCGCGTCCAGCACCTCCTCGGGGAGGTGGCCGGCGGCCGCGATCTCGCGCGCCTTGGCCACGTCGACACCGACGGTGGGGTCGATGTTGATCCGCGCGAGGCGGTCCGGGGACTCCTCGGCGACCTGCTCGATCTCCACGCCGCCCTCGACCGAACACATGGCGAGGTAGTTGCGGTTGGAACGATCGAGGACGAAGGAGATGTAGTACTCCTCCGCGATGTCGCTGGCCTCGGCCACGAGGAGCTTCTTGACGATGTGGCCCTTGATGTCCAGGCCAAGGATGTCCTCGGCCCGCGCACGCGCTTCGGTGGCGTCCTCCGCCAGCTTCACGCCGCCGGCCTTGCCACGGCCTCCGACCTTGACCTGCGCCTTGACGACGACAGGCTTGCCGATCTCGGCCGCGACCTTCTCGGCTTCCTCCGCGGTATCCGCGACGCGCCCCGGGGTGGTGGGGACGTCATGCTTCGCGAAAAGAGCCTTTGCCTGGTATTCAAAGAGATCCATCAGCTCACCATCTTGACGTGGGTAGATTCGCCCGGCCCTGTTGAAAGCCGAGTCAACCCTCATCCTAAGCGGCCAGTGTGTCGCCCGTCGCACCCTGGGGGTAGACGTGTGCGTCGGGTCACAGATCCCCGGGGGTGAGAAGCCGCTCGAGCCGCCACTCGCGACACTTCAATCAACTTCATACCCCTCGACCACTGGAGTCACATCAGTGTGATCCACCCCTCCCCATCGGACGGCCCGTTACCTTGCGACACCGTTGCCGATCCGTTACTTTGGGGGACGTCTTGGTCACGGAAAGATCACAGCACGACCTCAGAGGGGAAACGCCACCGGTGAAGAACGAGTCGCAGCACGTACCACCAGCGACTCCTGTCGTCGTACCCGCCTCCGGAGCACACGGCGGGGGACGTCACCGCCTCCCCGCTCCCCCGCACGCACTGCGCGGCCGCGCGGCCGTCCTGGCCGTCGCCGCCGGCG
>NZ_JAALEA010000095.1 GCF_014145145.1 Dietzia cercidiphylli | reverse complement strand
GACCAGCGCGACCGTCCCCCGCAGCCTCTCCTCGACCTCCGGCGCCTCGGCGCCGGCGTCGCTCAGAGCGCGGGCGACCACATCACGGGCCTCGGCGGTCCGTGCGCGGTCCCCGGTGAGCACCGCCACCACCATCTCGTCGCGGCGGACGACGGCGGGCGTCACCGCGGTGCCCGAGTTGACGGCGTCCGACCGCACGCAGAAGGTGCGATCCTGCTCGGCTTCGGCGGCGACCCTGGCGTTGACCAGGGAGTCCTTGGTTGCCGCCACCACGTACCAGGCGCCCTCCAGGTCGCCGGACCGGTACTCACGGGCCTCCCACCGGATGCGTCCGGAGTCGACCAGTCCCTGCAACGTGGGCGTGATCTCAGGACTCACCAGGTGGACGACGGCACCCGACTCGAGGAGCACCGGGATACGCCGCTGGGCCACCGATCCGCCGCCGATCACCACGACCCGACGGCCTTCGAGGTCCAAGCCGACGGGGTACGGGTTCACGGGCCGGATCATGCCGCCGATCCTATCCGCCGTCGGTGGCCGCGACCGCCTCGGCCCCGAGGCACTGTGATACGCGTCATCCCCCGGCCACAGCGACGCGGCGACCGGGGGATGAGGGTTCGTACGGGGCGGGGTCCGGCCCGCCGTCAGGCCCTCTGATCGAGCTTGAGGGTGCGGGTCGAGCGCTCGAACTGCTCGGCGAACAGGCCCTCTTCCGCGGCCAGGTCGCGACCGAGGGACGGGATCATCTCCTCGAGCGCGGGCTTCCAGTCCGCGAACCGGCTCGGGAAACAGCGCTGCAGCACATCGACCATCGCGTCGACGGCCGTGGACGCACCGGGGGACGCCCCCAGCAGACCCGCGATCGAGCCGTCAGCGGCGTTGACCACCGCGGTACCGAACTCGAGGGTCCCCCCGCGCCCGTTGGGCTTGATCACCTGGACACGTTGGCCGGCGACGACCTTCTCCCACTCGCCGTCCTGCGCGGACGGCACGAAGTCCCTGAGGGTCTCGACACGCGCGCCGTGATTCTTGGCGAGCTCGGTGATGAGGTACTTGACCAGGCCCATCTCGGTGAGCCCGATGTTGGCCATGGGCAGCAAATTGCCCGGACGGATGCTCGAGGGCAGGTCCATGAAGCTGCCCATCTTGAGGAACTTGGGGGTCCAGCCGGCGAACGGGCCGAAGAGCAGCCCCTTCTTGCCGTCGATCACGCGCGTGTCGAGGTGCGGAACCGACATCGGCGGCGCGCCGACCGACGCCTGGCTGTACACCTTGGCCTGGTGCTGGTCGACGAGGTCGGGGTTGGTGCAGCGCAGCCACTGGCCCCCCACGGGGAACCCGCCGATGCCCTTGATCTCCGGGATGCCCGACTTCTGCAGCAGGTGCAGGGCACCTCCGCCGGCTCCGACGAAGACGAACTTCGCATCGACCGTGCGCTCGTCGCCGGTGTGGCGGTTGGCCACGGTCAGCCGCCAGGTGCCGTCGGTGTTGCGCTCGAGATCCTTGACCTGGTTCTGGTAGTGGACCTCGGTGCCCGTCCTGGTGAGGTACTTGACGAACTGCCGGGTGAGTGCCCCGAAGTTGACGTCGGTGCCGTTCTCGAAGTGACTGAGGGCGAAGGGCTGGTCGGCGGACCGGCCACGGGCCATGAGCGGGACCAGCCGCTCGAGTTCTCCGAAGTCGGTGGTGTGACCCATCCCGGGGAACAGGGGGTGGCCGGCGAGCCTGTCATACCGCTTCCGCAGGTACTCCTGCCCGGCCTCACCGGCCACGAAACTCATGTGCGGGACCGGGCGGATCCACTCCGTCGGGTCGCCGAGGATCGTGTTCTCCACGGCATAGGACCAGAACTGCCGCGAGACCTGGAACTTCTCGTTGACGCTCACGGCCTTGGTGATGTCCACGTCACCGTCGGCGGTCTTGGGCGAGTAGTTCAGCTCGCAGAGTGCGGAGTGGCCGGTGCCGGCGTTGTTCCACGCGTCGGAGGACTCCAGCGCGGGGCCCTCGAGGCGCTCGAAGATCTCGATCTGCCAGTCGGGCTGGAGGCGACGCAACAGAGCCCCGAGCGTCGCGCTCATGGTGCCCGCGCCGATGAGCGCCACATCAGTCGTTCCGTGCTTTGCCACCTGGTCTGCAGTCACCGGTTACCCTCGCTGTTTGGTCGTGGACCCGAATTGGAATCGACACGGGACCGTCCGGCGACCCCGCGTCCACCGGATCCCAAGACTACTCACCGGTCTGCCCCCGCGGCACACCGGACTAGGGTGGTCGTCGTGTCTCCGCCCTCCCCCGATGCCGTCGCCCCCACCGGATCCGATGCGCAGTGGACCCCGGACCTGTTGGGCCCGTCCTACCGCCGCCGCGAGCTCCCACTCGGTACCGATCCGGACGGCGAGGGACCGATCTCGGCCACCCTCGTGCGGCACGAGGACGCACCGGCGCGGCCCGTCGCCGCGATGCTGGTGGTCCACGGTCTGTCCGACTACTTCTTCCACACACATCTCGCCGACTTCCTCGCCGATCGCGGCATCGCCACCTACGGCGTGGACCTGCGCAAGTGTGGACGATCCAGGCGGGACGGCCTGACGCCTCACTTCACCACCGACCTGGAGAGATACGACGACGAGCTGGACCAGTCACTGGCCGTGATCGCCGCCGATCACCCCGGACTGCCGGTCCTCGTGGCCGCGCACTCGACCGGCGGACTGGTGGTGCCTCTGTGGCTCGGTCGGCGCCGCGACCGGGGCTCGGTGGACCCCGTCGTGGGACTGATTCTGAACTCCCCCTGGTTCCAGCTCGACGTCCCCGACCGCGCCCGGCCACTGTTGGACCCGGTCATCCGCACCCTGGGGTCCGCCAGGCCCTACTACCGGCTGCCCCTGAAGACCTCGGACCGGTACGTGGTGAGCACCCACGTCGACCACGACGGGGATTTCCACTTCGACACCGCACTCAAACCCCCGGGCGGGGTCGGGGTCCGGGCCGGGTGGCTCGCGGCCGTCCGTCGGGCGCAGAAGAGTCTCCAGTCCGGGGTCCACCTCCCGCTACCGGTGCTCCTGCTGAGATCCACCGCATCGTCCGTGGGCGCGCGCGGCGGGGACGGGGTGCTCGACGTCGACACCGACCTGATCCTGGATGTCCGTTCGATGGAGCGTTTCGCCGACCGGGTCTCGGACCGGGTCACGGACGTCCCCGTCGACGGCGCCCGACACGACGTGTTCCTCTCCCGCGCGGACGTGCTCGAGGTGGTCTTCCGGCATCTCGGCGACTGGCTGGACCAGATCCTCGCCCCCCACACCAAGGAGTCCTGACGACAATGACCCAGACCCCCTCCCGGCATTTCGACCTCATCGTGATCGGCACCGGCAGCGGAAACTCGTTGATCGACGAGTCGTTCGCCGACAAGTCCGTGGCGATCTGCGAGAAGGGAGCCTTCGGCGGGACCTGCCTCAACGTCGGCTGCATCCCCACCAAGATGTTCGTCTACGCCGCCGACACCGCCGTCTCCGTCGCGCACTCGAGCACGTACGGGATCGACTCGACGCTCGACGGCGTCCGGTGGCCCGACATCGTCTCCCGGGTGTTCGACCGTCGGATCGACCCCATCGCCTCCAGCGGCGAGGACTACCGGCGCACCCGCTGCGACAACGTCACCGTGTACGACGGTCACGCGGCCTTCGTGGGTCCGCGGACCATCGACACGGGGACCGGAGAGATCATCACGGCCGACTCCGTGGTGATCGCCGCGGGGGCCCGCCCCTCGATCCCCCGGATAGTCACCGACGCCGACGTCGCCTACTACACCAGCGACGATGTCATGCGGATCCCCGAGCTTCCCAGATCGATGGTGATCCAGGGCTCCGGCTTCATCGCCTGTGAGTTCGCCCACGTGTTCTCGGCTCTCGGCGTCGAGGTGACCGTGATCGGCCGGTCGGACGTCCTGCTCAAGCACGTGGACAGGGAACTGGCGGAGCGGTTCACCGACCAGGCCGGGCGGAGGTGGGACGTCCGCCTCGGGCAGCAGATCACCTCGATCACCGCGACCGGCGCGGACCGGAGCGGTGTCGAGGTCACCTTCGAGGACGGTTCGACCTGCTCCGGCGACGCGCTCCTGGTGGCGACCGGCCGGATCCCCAACGGCGATCTGCTCGGCCTCGACACCGCCGGCGTGGCGATGGACGGGGAGCTGGTCCGGGTCGACGAGTACGGCCGCACCACCGCGGACGGCGTGTGGGCCCTCGGCGACGTGAGCTCGCCCTACCAGCTCAAGCATGTCGCCAACCACGAGCAGCGGGTGGTCGGGCACAACCTGCGGCACCCGGACGATCTCCATGCCTTCAACCACCGACACGTCCCCTGGGCGGTGTTCACCTGGCCGCAGATCGCGTCGGTCGGACTGACCGAGGCCGAGGCCCGGGAGGCCGGGTACGACGTCACGGTCAAGGTCCAGGACTACGGGGACGTGGCGTACGGCTGGGCCATGGAGGATTCGCTGGGGTGCTGCAAGCTCATCGCGGACCGCACGACGGGGTTGCTCCTCGGGGCGCACATCATGGGGGCCCACTCGCCGTCGCTCATCCAGATCCTCATCCAGGCAATGGAGTTCGAGATCACCGTTCCCGAGCTCGCGCGTCGCCAGTACTGGATCCATCCCGCGATGGCCGAGGTGGTCGAGAACGCCCTGCTCGGACTGGATTTCCCGGACCGGGGCTTCTGACCCGCCGCCCCGGCGGCCCCGGTGTCGGGTTCCGACCCGCGAGCCGGGGCCGGAGCGGAACTCAGCCCCCGCTCGGCAGCGTCAACACCTCGTACCCCTCGTCGGTGACCAGCACGGTGTGTTCGAACTGTGCGGTCCACGACTTGTCCGCCGTGGTGACGGTCCAGTCGTCATCCCAGATGTCGAACCCGGGACCGCCCAGCGCGATCATCGGCTCGACGGTCAACGTCATCCCGGGCTCGAGGACCTCGGTCCGTGACGGATCGTCGTAGTGGAGCACCACCAGGCCGTTGTGGAAGGTGGGCCCCACCCCGTGCCCGGTGAACTCCCGGACCACCGTGTAGTCGAACCTGCGCGCGTAGGACTCGATGACACGCCCGATCACGTTGATCTCCCGGCCGGGGCGGATGGCCTTGATCCCGCGGTTCATGGCCTCTCGCGTCCGGTCGACCAGGAGCCTGTTCTCCTCGGCGACGTCGCCGGCCAGGAAGGTGGCATTGGTGTCGCCGTGGACGCCGTCGATGTAGGCGGTGACGTCGATGTTGACGATGTCCCCGTCCAGGATGACCGTGGTGTCGGGGATACCGTGACAGATCACCTCGTTGAGGGACACACAGCTGGACTTGGGGAACGCCTTGTACCCCAGGGTCGACGGGTAGGCGCCGTGGTCACACATGAACTCGTGGGCGATCCGGTCGATCTCGTCGGTCGTCACCCCGGGTGCCACCGCACGCCCCGCCTCGACGAGGGCGTCCGCCGCTATCGTGCACGCCCTGCGCATCGCGTCGATCACCTCGGGCGTCTGCACCCACGGCTCCCCGTTGGCCTCGTCGACCTTCTCGCGCCAGACGTACTCCGGCCGCGGGATCGACTCGGGAACCGTCCGGATCGGGGTGGGATCGCCGGGGACGAGGGGCTGACGGGTAGAGGTGGTCATGGCCCCAAGGATAGGTGCGTTCCGGGGCCGGCTGCCGACCCGGCCCCGACCGCGGGTCCCGGGGCGCCGCCACCGTGGCCCGACAGGTCACATCAGGACTGTCGCGTAGTCGACCACGTCGACCATGCCGACCCGCCGGTACGCCGAGCGGGCGGCGGCGTTGGATCCGTTGACCACCAGGGACGGGGTCAGGCGACCGGACTGGAGGGCGGCGCACACCGCGGCGACGCCGCCGGTCCCGAGTCCCGCGCCTCTCCTCCCGGGTCGGACCCACACCCCCTGGATCTGCGCCGACCACGGGGAGACGGCGGCGACGTCGGCCTTGAAGAACACCTCGCCGTCGTCGACCCCGATCCAGGTCCTCCCCCTCGCCAGGGAACGCGCGACCCGGCGGCGGAACGGGATCCCCGACCCCACGGCGAAGGGATCGGCACCCAGCTCCTCGCGGTACATCGCCGCCGCGGCGGCGAGCACCTGCTCGAACTCGAGGAGCGTCGCGGCCCGGATGTCGCCGAGCACGAGGGACTGGTCCACCGGGCGTCGCAGCGCCATGAGGTGCTGTGACCCGCGGTGTTCCCTGTGAGGCCCCCAGCAGGAGCCGAGGGCGTCCCACAGCGCGGTGACCTGGTCCCTCCGCCCGTGGACGGACATGGGGCCGAACCCCAGGCCCGCCACCGCGAGACCGAGTTCGTGGTGGTCGTGCGCGTCACCACGGAGTGGCAGCACCGAACTCCCCACGAACACCAACGACCTCTCGGGGCCGCCCAGCGTGAGGAACCGCCCCTCCGGCCCGGGGACCGCGCCGGACGCGGCGAACTTCTCCGCTGCGGGACACGAGACCAGGGGGTCGGATTCGAGGACGCCGAGCAGGGCGCGGGCCTCCCCGGGGCCCACCCCGCGACACCCGCCGGTCGCTGCCTCCGGCGCAGCCGTGTCGGTCATCGGCCTATCGCGTGACCTTGACCTGGGGGCCCTCACCCGCTGCGGCCTCGCCGACGGGCTCGCCCATCTCCTCCGCGATCCGCATGGCCTCCTCGATGAGGGTCTCGACGATCATCGCTTCCGGCACGGTCTTGATGACCTCGCCCTTGACGAAGATCTGCCCCTTGCCGTTGCCCGACGCCACGCCGAGATCGGCCTCACGCGCCTCGCCCGGCCCGTTGACCACGCACCCCATCACGGCCACCCGCAGGGGGACGCTCATCCCCTCGAGGCCGGCGGTGACCTCGTCGGCGAGCTTGTAGACGTCCACCTGGGCACGACCACACGACGGGCAGGAGACGATCTCGAGCTTGCGCGGGCGCAGGCCGAGGGACTGCAGGATCTGCGAACCGACCTTGATCTCCTCCACCGGCGGCGCGGAGAGCGAGACCCGGATGGTGTCGCCGATCCCCTCCGACAGCAGGGCTCCGAACGCGACCGCGGACTTGATGGTGCCCTGGAACGCGGGCCCGGCCTCGGTGACCCCGAGATGGAGCGGGTAATCGCTCCTCGACGCGAGCTGACGGTAGGCCTCCACCATGATCACGGGGTCGTTGTGCTTGACCGAGATCTTGATGTCGCCGAAACCGTGTTCCTCGAACAGCGAGGCCTCCCACAGCGCGGATTCCACGAGCGCCTCCGGGGTGGCCTTGCCGTACTTGGCGAGCAGACGCGGATCGAGGGACCCGGCGTTGACGCCGATCCGGATGGGGATCCCCGCCGCGCCGGCCGCCTTGGCCACCTCGGCGACCCGTCCGTCGAACTCCTTGATGTTGCCGGGGTTGACGCGTACCGCCGCGCACCCGGCGTCGATCGCCGCGAAGATGTACTTGGGCTGGAAGTGGATGTCCGCGATGACGGGTATCGGCGACTTGCGCGCGATGGTCTCGAGCGCGTCGGCGTCCTCCTGACGGGGGCACGCCACGCGGACGATGTCGCAGCCCGCCGCCGTGAGTTCGGCGATCTGTTGGAGCGTGGCGTTGACGTCGTGGGTCTTGGTGGTGGTCATGGACTGGACCGACACCGGATGATCGCTGCCCACACCGACCTGGCCCACGAACAGCTGCCGCGTCTTCCGGCGCGGCGCGAGGACCGGCGGTGGACCGTCTGGCATTCCCAGTCCGACGGGGATGGAGGAGGAGTCGTTCACAACAGGGCCTTCCGTAGGGGTCGCCAGCCGGGTGCTCGCGGATCCCGTCCGCCATTATCCGCGTTCCGGGGCGCGGGGGCGAGATCGGGAGTCCGGACGCTCATCCCGTCAGCAGTATGGGGTTGACGAAGTCCGCGGTGATGACGATCGCGGACACGCCCATCAACAGGACGAACACACCGATGGTGATCGGCGCGAGTTTCTCGTAGTCCGCCGGGCCGCCCGGTGCCAGCCCGCGGAGCCGCCGTAGCGCGTCGCGGATCTTCTCGTAGAACACCACCGCGATGTGGCCGCCGTCGAACGGGGTGAGCGGGACGAGGTTGAACGCCCCGAGGAACAGGTTCAGCCCCGCGAGGAAGAGCAGGAACAGCCACCACGCACCCTGCTCGGCCGCCTGGCCACCGATGTGGCTCGCACCCACCACGGAGACCGGCGAGTCATCGGCCCGTTCGGCGCCGAAGATCGACGCCGCCACCGCCGGGATCTTGGACGGGAACGAGATGAGTCCGTCGATCGTGGCCTCGATCATCTCCCCGGTGAACACGAAGGTCGCCGGGACCGCACCGAGCGCATCGTAGGTGTTGACCGTCTGATAGGCGGGGTCGTCGAGGATCTCCTGCGGGATGCCCTCCTCGGACAGCTGCACCCCCAGCGCCCCCCTCTCCTGACCACCCACGGAGGACGAGGTCAGGCTCGCCGTCGTCGTCACGGTCTCCCCCGCGCGGTCGAGCGTGACGGGGACGGTCTGGCCGGGACGCGCGGAGACCACCTCGGACAGATCGGACCAACTGTCCACCGGAAGGCCGTCGACCGAGGTGATCCGGTCGCCGGCCAGGATGCCGGCCTCACCCGCCGGGCCGACACCGACTCCACACCGGTCCGCCCCCGCGCAGGTGTCGCCCACCACCGCCGCGACCCGGTCGGTCGGGATCGGTTGGACGTCGCGGTTGACCAGCCCCCACCCCAGGGCGACCGTGTAGAAGAGCGCGATCGCCAGGACGATGTTCATGGCCGGCCCGGCCAACAGCACCGCCACGCGCTTCCACCACGCCTGACGCCACATGGCCCTGGGTTCGTCCTCCGGGGCCAGCTCGTCGTACGCGGTCATCCCGGCGATATCGCAGAACCCGCCCAGCGGAACCGCCTTGAGGCCGTACTCGATCCCGCCGCGCCGCACGGACCACACGGTCGGACCGAAGCCGACGAAGAACCGGCGGACCTTCATTCCCGACCACTGCGCCACCCGCATGTGCCCGTACTCGTGGAGCACGATCGACACCATGATCCCGAGTGCGAAGAGCACGATCCCGAGCACCATCACGACTCAGCCCTCCCGGCCCGCGACGAGCGTGGCGGCATGGCGCCGTGCCCAGGACTCCGCCGCCGTCACGTCGTCGAGGTCGCGCGGATCGGACGACCACTCGTCCGCCGCCGCGACCGTCTCGGCCACCACGTCGACGATCTCGGTGAAGCCGATCCTCCCGTCGAGGAAGGCCGGCGCGGCCTCCTCGTTCGCGGCGTTGAACACCGCCGTGCGCAGCCCTCCCGCCGATCCGGCCGCGCGGGCGACGGAGATCGCGGGGAACGTCTGCTCGTCCACGGGCTCGAACGTCCAGGAGTGGGACCGGGAGAAGTCGAGAGGTGTCGTGGCCCCGGGGATTCGGTCCGGCCAGCCGAGAGCCAGCGCGATGGGCAGCTTCATCGACGGAGGAGACGCCTTGGCGATGGTGGCACCGTCGACGAAGGTCACGGCCGAGTGGACCACCGACTGGGGGTGGACGGTCACCTCGATCTTCTCGTACGGCACCCCGAACAACAGATGCGCCTCGATGAGCTCGAGCGCCTTGTTGACCAGGGTGGCCGAGTTCAGTGTGATCATCCGCCCCATCGCCCACGTGGGATGCCGCAACGCCTGCTCCGCGGTGACGTCCGCCAGCTGCGCGCGCGTCCTGCCCCGGAACGGACCTCCGGACGCGGTCAGGACGAGGCCGGCGACCTCGTCCGCGGTGCCCGATCGCAGGCACTGCGCCATGGCCGAGTGTTCGGAGTCCACGGGCACCAACTGCCCCGGGGCGGCGGCGCCGGTCACCAGCGCACCACCGGCGACGAGCGACTCCTTGTTGGCCAACGCCAGGCGGGCGCCGGTCGCCAGCGCGGCGAGGGTGGGACCGAGTCCGATCGAGCCGTCGATGCCGTTGAGGACGACGTCCGCCTCCACCGCCCCGACCAACTCGGTCGCGCCACCCGGCCCGTCGAAGACGGTCACCGCGGGGAACTCCGACCGGATCCGCGCGGCGCCGGCGGGATCCGAGACGGCGACGTAGCCGGCTCCCGTCGCCGCGATCTGCTCACCGAGGAGGTCCACCCGACCGCCGCCCGCGGCCAGGCCCACGACCTCGAACCGGCCGGGGCCGGCCTCGGAGGTCACCTCCAGTGCCTGGGTACCGATCGAGCCGGTGCTTCCGAGGATGAGAACGCGCGTGGTCACACCGTCATTGTCCACGTCCGGGGCGCCGGGCGCCGCATCGCGTGACGCGTCGGGGGCGTGACACCGGCGGGTTACCCGTCGACCCCGGCCGGGCGTGTGCCAGACTGAGCGGGATGTCGGCGGCCCGCGGGGCTGCCAGCGAGCCGTGAGGAGAACCGGGGAGCATGAGCGCGGACGGGCACCACACCAGCAAGGAAATCGTCGTGGGGGGCATCAGCTCCCTCGACGAGCCCTCGGTCCAGTGGGGCTGGCACCAGCACAACAGGAAGGTCGGCCTCGTCGTGGGCGGCTTCTTCGTGTTGTTCCTCCTGGCCATGCTGTTCGGCAACCACGTGGGCAGGGTCGAGGACATCTGGCTGGTCAGCATCGCCGTGTTCCTCGCCGTGTGGATGTTCCTGTCGCTGCGACCGAAGAAGGACGACAGCCTCAAGAAGGCCAGGGTCTACGAGGTCCCGGCTGATCACTACTCGGTGTTCGGCGCCGCGGCGACCGGCGCGGTCGCGACGGCTCCCGCCAAGCGCTGAGAGCCACTGCACGACGAAGGCCGCCGCCCGCGACATCCGCGGGCGGCGGCCTC
>NZ_JAALEA010000094.1 GCF_014145145.1 Dietzia cercidiphylli | reverse complement strand
GCGCCCGCCGCGACGGTCGGGGCCGTCGAGCCGAGGGAACCGCCCCCGGTGTCACCACCGTTGCTGGAGCCGCCGGTGGACGTACCCGGGAGTGCCGGCAGGAACGCGGTCGAGCCCGGGATCGACGAGCCGCCGCCGAGCGCCAGGCCGAGTCCGGCCAGGCCGAGCAGGGCGATCCCCGTGAAGGCGAGTCCGGGGGCCAGGTCCCCGAGGGACCCGGTGTCGACGGGCGACGACGAGCCGGGCACCTCGACCTGCGCGACGGTGTTCAATCCGCCGCCGGTGGTGAGGTCACCTCCCGTGGTGGTCTCACCGTCGGTGGTCGAACCGGTCTGACCGCCGGTGTCGAGCAGCGAACCCAGCGGCCCCAGGCTCTGGGTGTCGAGCCCGCCGGTCACCTCTCCAGTGGCCTCCCCGCCGGCGTTCCCCGTCGAACCCGGCAGGACCGGCGATCCGGTGTCGGGGGTGTTCGTGCCGCCGTCCGGGGTGCCGCCGGCCAGGCTGCCGAGGTCGATCTGCCCGTTGGCGTCGCTGCCGATCGGGGCGGAGGGGGTCTGGCCCGGAGCATCGGGGGTCGTCTCGCCCGTGCCGAGCGATCCGGTCACCATCTCGGCCGCGGAACCCCCACCGAGCGAGGTCACGATGCCCACCACGGCTCCGAGGATGGCATCGGTGCCGGCGGAACCCGTGGTGATCTGACCGCCGGCCTGCGCCTCGCCTCCGAGGCTGCCCTCGACACCGGCCGCCGAACCGGCCTCGGCGCCGATCGGGGCGGTGCCATCGGGGTTGTTGACCGTGAGGGTCACCGGAATCGTGACGATCTGGCCACCGAGCGTCCCGACGACCGACACGGTGTACACACCCGCGGCCACGGCGGTCCCGGAGATGACGCCGTCCGCGTAGGTCAGCCCCTCGGGAAGCCCGTTGACCTTGGTGATGACGATGCCGCTCCACTCCCCTGCCCCGACGAGTCCCTGGAGATCGAACGAGTAGGAGGCTCCGGCGTTGAAGGCCGGGGCGGAGACGGCGACGGTCTGGACGTCACCGCGGACGGTGGGGGCATCGGGGGCGGCGACGACGACGCCGCCCACGAGGGCGACCGCCGCTGCGGCTGCGACGGGGGCGACAAGGCGACCCCGGACGATACGACGAGGGCGGGCGAGGCGAGCACGCATCGGCTGGTTCCTTCCGGAGGGGTTCGGATCGCTCACTCCCCGAATATGGGAGCGCAGACCATTTCTAGAGTCACTCTAACCTCATGCACATCAAGTGTCTACTCCTGTCACAATAGTCACAGGATTCTCTCTAGCCTCACTGGTAACACACCCCAGGGGTATTCACTGCAGAATGGGCACCCGTTTAGCGAGTCGCGACCCCGGCCCACGGGACGACTGCGGCCCGGCCCCCGTCAGGGGACCGGGCCGTCGGGCTCGGGAAGGGCGGAGGTCAGGCGCCGGGAGTGGGAACGCTGGTCGGCAGCGCGAACGCGCCGGTCCCCGACTCCGCACCGTCTCCCACCGCCACGGAGACGGAGACCGGGCCAGAGCTCGGGGTGGAGCTCGAGCCGGAGCTCGAGGTGGACGGCTCCGCGCCGCTGCCGCTGATGCTGCCGGTACCGGTTCCCCCGGGGGCGACGGTGCCGGTGACGGTGGTGACCGGGTTGCCGTCCCCGTCGACGATCACGGTGACCGGAGGCAGGGCCATCTGGCCGCCGAAGACGGACGTGCACAGCGGCTCGGTGAGCGACCCGGTCTGACCCACCAGGTTCGCTCCCCCGCCGGGCCCCGCGACCACGTCGAGCAGGTTGGGGAAGGAGCCCAGTGCGGAGGTGACGAAGTCGAGGACGGCGGTCGGCACACCCGAGATCCCGAACAGCGGGTAGAACTTGGCGACCGACCCGCCGAGGTCGGGCAGCTCGCACCTCGCCTCCGACTCGGGTACGAGATCGCCGACGCTGGTGTCGTCCGCGCTCGAGGTGTCGAGGCTGCCCTCGTCGCCGGCAGTGCCGTCGCTCGACCCGCCTTCTCCGGACCCCGCCGAGCCGGCGCTCCCCGTGTCACCGTCGCCCCCGGACCCCT
>NZ_JAALEA010000093.1 GCF_014145145.1 Dietzia cercidiphylli | reverse complement strand
CCCTGCCCGTGGGGGCCGGGTGGCCACTCGATCCGTTCCGCGTCACAGAGGACCGGGTCACTCGCGCGGGTCGCGTCAGGCCGGCGCGGCCGCGGCGGCCAGGACCTGCTCGAGGAGCTCGTCCGCACGGTGCTCGTCCGCACGGTCGGCCAGCGCGAGTTCGCCGACCAGCACCTGCCGCGCCTTGGCGAGCATGCGCTTCTCGCCGGCGGACAGTCCCCGGTCCAGGTCGCGGCGCCACAGATCGCGGACGACCTCGGCGACCTTGTTCACGTCCCCCGAGGCCAGCTTCTCGCCGTTCGCCTTGTAGCGGCGCGACCAGTTGGTCGGCTCCTCCGCGTGCTCGGTACGCAGGACATCGAAGACCTTGTCGAGCCCCGCCTCGTCGACCACGTCGCGCACGCCCACGTACTCGGCGTTCTCGGCCGGAACCCGGACCGTGAGATCGCCCTGTGAAACCTTGAGGACGAGGTATTCCTTCTCGGTGCCCTTGACCGTCCGCATCTCGATCGCCTGGATACTTGCGGCGCCGTGATGCGGGTAGACGACAGTGTCGCCGACCTTGAACTCCATGAGTGGCTTTCCCCTTTCGACTGAGCCATCTTAGCACGCCCTCAGCGCTGGGGTTATCCGTTTATGCAGGTCAGCAACCCGAACGGCCCGACCGGCGCATCCGGGGGGTGCGAGGGGCGCACTCTGGCGCCGGTCACGACCGGCCGTGGACTACGATGAGACCGGCCTGAGAACGACCATCTCCCGAGGAGCCTGACGTGACTTCACCGAACACCGGCCTGCGCCGCACCGCGCTCGTAGTCCTGGCCGTGGGTACCGCCGTCGGTATGTCCGCGTGTGGCGCCGGCCAGATCTCGCAGACGGCCGGTCAGGTCGCCGCGGTGGACGGTGGACAGGGTTCCGCGGGCGAGCTGTACGTCAACGACCTCGTGGTGGTCCTCCCCGAGACGGGGGAGGCGCGTCTCGGGTTCGTCGCCTCCTTCACCGGGACCGGCATTGGTGAGTCGATCTCCCTCGACCGTCTCGAGATCGACGGGATCGAGGCGCAGATCGGCGAGTCGCAGCCCCTCGAGCGCGGGTGCTCGCTGATCGTCTCGGCGGCGGAGGACGCAGAGCCCGTCCCCGGCGGGGACGACCTCTGCGTCGAGCGGACCACCGCCACCCTCCCCGGTGCGGACGACCTCCAGATCGGCACCTCGGTGCCGGCCACCGTCTCCTTCTCCAACGGCGACCAGATCGAGATGGCGGCAGCCGTCATCGCCGAGGTCCCGGCCAGCGACGAGTACACCCGTCCGGTCGAGACCCACTCCGAGGGGCACTGAGACGTCCGCCCT
>NZ_JAALEA010000092.1 GCF_014145145.1 Dietzia cercidiphylli | reverse complement strand
GCACCCGCGCGGACCAGCAGCCCCCCGCGGCGCCGACGGGCGTCCCCCTGCCCTCGGCGTCGGACCCGGTGCTCTGGCCGCAGCGCGAGGCGCTCAAGGCGGCACTGCAGTACCCGGGCCTGGCGGGACCGCTCTTCGACTCGCTCCCGGGCGAGTGCTACACCCATCCCGCCTACGCCCTGATCGCGGACGCGCTGTCCGCGGCCGGGGGGTGCGCCTCCGGCAAGAGCGGCGCGAACTGGGTGTCCGAGGTGTCGCGGGGACTCGAGGACGACGGTCTGCAGCGGCTGGTGGGCCTCATGGCGGTCGAGACGCTCCGCGTGGCCGAGGACGCGCTGCCCCGCTACGTCTCCGGCGTGCTCGCCCGCCTACAGGAGGTGTGGGTGTCCGGCCAGATCGCGGACCTCAAGTCCAAGGTCCAGCGGATGAGTCCGGCCGCCGACCCGGAGGGGTACTCGGCGCTGTTCGGCGACCTCGTGGCGTTGGAGGAATACCGGCGCGGACTGCTCGAGCAGGCCGTGGGCGCCACGCCCGACATCGCCTGAGCTCGCGATTTGGTCCGATGGTCGCCCTCGCACTAAGGTGAGTTCTCGGTGTCCGACGTGCTCGTCGGTCACCGGCAGCAATCCCCCATAGCTCAATTGGCAGAGCATTCGACTGTTAATCGAAGGGTTTCTGGTTCGAGTCCAGATGGGGGAGCAGTAGATCAGGCCGGAGGAGACACTCCTCCGGCCTGATCCGCATTTCGGGGTCAGCCGGGCTGGAGTGTCCGGAAGTCGCCGCGGTCGAAGTCGACGCGGAACCGCCTGGAGACGATCCGCCAGCCCGCGGGGGTCCTGGTCCACAGGTCGGAGTACTCGCCGAAGCACTCGTAGCTCAGTCCGGCCTGGTCTCCCGTCCCGAGGTGAAGCACCCGCGCGTACGTCAGACTCCTCGCCCGGTCCTCGTCTCCGTCGAGCGCGAGGTGCACCCTGTGGTTGCCCAGCAGATGCTGGGAGGGGCCATACCCGCCGAGGTGGTCCCGCACCGTCCGGACGATCTGCTCCCGACCGGCCGCCCCGTACCCGGTCGCGGATTCGGTGAACAGCTCTCCCAGCCCGTCCCAGTCGCGGGTGTCCAGAGCGGTGGCGATGTCCGCCAGCCGCTCGATGATCTGGTCCCTGTCACTGCTCATCACCTTTTCCTAGCAGGAATCGCCGGGCGATCTCAGCCTTCGTCGTTAACCTGGCGCCATGACCGACGCCGAAGTCACCCTCTCGACCGGCCGCGTCCGTGGGACCGAGCTCGGTGACGTCGTCCGCTTCTACGGCATTCCGTACGCCGAGGACCCGGTCGGCGAGCTGCGCTTCGCCTCCCCGGTCCGTAGAGCGCCGTGGGACGGGGTCCGTGATGCGACGAGGCCCGCCGCCACCGCCCAGAGGCTGAGGTTCGACCCGGACCCGGCGATCCCCGAGCCGATCGTCGCGGGCACCGACATCCTGCACGTGGACGTGTGGGCGCCGGCGACGGGTTCCGGGCACCCGGTGATGGTGTGGATCCACGGGGGCGGCTGGGAATCGGGGTCGTCCCATCAGCCGTGGTTCGACGGTGCGACCTTCGCCCGCCGGGGGATCATCGTGGTCTCGGTGGGCTACCGCCTGGGTGTCGAGGGCTTCACGCCGTTCCCCGACGCCCCGGACAACCGCGGGATGCTCGACTGGATCGCCGCCCTCGAGTGGGTCCGGGACGAGATCGCCGCGTTCGGCGGAGATCCCGACAGGGTGACGGTCACCGGGCAGTCGGCCGGCGGGGGAGCGGTGCTGTGCCTGTTGGGTTCACCGCCGGCGGCAGGGCTGTTCCACGGGGCGATCGCGGCGTCACCGGCGGTCCTGCGGGCCCCGGCGACCCGCCCGCCCAAGGGGATCACCGCGGAGGAGCTGGCGGCCGGGGGACGTGGCGCCGTGGACGAGTTCCATCGGCGCCTCCGGCGCGAGAACCAGTTCACGCTCCCGTTCCGTCCGGTGGTCGGAGGCGAGACGGTCCCGGCCCCTCCCCTCGAGGCGGTCGCCGCAGGCCCTTCAACGAGCGTCCCGCTGCTCATCGGTTCCACCGCGACGGAGTTCGAGGCCGTCTCGGACAAGCTCCCGGGTCCGGCGCTGGTGCCGGGGGCCGCGTTCATGGCGGTGTCCCAGCAACTCCCCAGGCAGGGGCTCAGGGCGCTGGCCCGGCAGTCGAACGGCCGGTCTCTGCGACGGAGCGTGGGCGCGGTGATCGACGCGGCCGCGATCCACTCCACGGTGGCCCGCGCAGCCGAGACCAGGGTGGCCGCCGGCGACCCGACGTGGGTGTACGACTTCTGCTGGACCGGGGGAAACGGGCCCAGGCACTGCGCCGACCTTCCGTTCTTCTGGGCCGTCCCGGACGGGGAGAACGTGGAACGCTATCTCGGTGCCCCGCCGCCGGCGGGTCTGGTCGAGGGGATGCACGACTCGTGGGTCGACTTCGTGACCACCGGCGATCCGGGTCATCCCGCCTATGAGTCGCCCGAGCGGCTGGTCATGGCATGGGACGACCCGCCCTCGCAGGTCGCCGACGGACTCTCGGCAGTGCGTGCCGTCTGGTGGCCGGAGGACCGGTGAGGGGTCTTGCTACGATTGCGCGGCACGTGCCGGTGGATGCTCCCGGCGCGTGCGGGGGGCTATAGCTCAGTTGGTTAGAGCCGCGGACTCATAATCCGCTGGTCGCGGGTTCGAGCCCCGCTGGCCCCACCATCACGACGCCGATGCGCCGACCACCCCGGGTCAGTACGCCAGACCCATCCGCAGCGCTCCGACCGCCTCCGAGAGCGCGGCGCGCGCGAGCGGGGTGGCGCCGACGGCGTTGACGAACGGGTGGACCATCGTGGAATGC
Source organism: Dietzia cercidiphylli (assembly GCF_014145145.1). Lineage (GTDB taxonomy): Bacteria > Actinomycetota > Actinomycetes > Mycobacteriales > Mycobacteriaceae > Dietzia > Dietzia natronolimnaea. Next base: position 5,387 of record NZ_JAALEA010000092.1, on the reverse strand, counting down.
CGGCGCAGCGAGACCTTGACGCCGGCGTCGGCCATCTTCCGCGCGTACGCCTCGCCCTCATCGCGCAGCGGGTCGAACCCGCCGGTGGCGACGTGCGCCGGGGGCAGGCCGGAGAAGTCCTCGGCCAGCAGCGGGGAGGCCCGCGGGTCGAGGCGGTCGTCGTCGGAACGCAGGTAGGTGTTCTCGTAGAAGTCCATGTTCTTCCCCGTGAGGAAGAAGCCCTCGCCGAACAGCTCGAACGAGCGGGTCCGCGTCGACATGTTGGTCGCGGGGACGAACAGCAGTTGGAAGTCGGGGGTCTTCTCGCCGGCGTCGCGGGTCTGTTGACACACGACCGCCGCCAGGTTCCCGCCCGCGCTGTCGCCGCCCACCGCGATGCGCGTCGGGTCGACCCCGAGGGACCCGGCGTTGTCCCGCACGTACCGGAACGAGGCCAGGGCGTCCTCGGCCGCCGTGGGGAAGAGGAACTCGGGGGCCAGACGGTAGTCCACGCTGAGAACCTTGAGGCCGCCCATCCGCGCGATGTACCGGCAGGTCGCATCGTGGGAGTCGATGCTCCCGAGCACCCACCCGCCGCCGTGGAAGAACACGAGCATCGGCAGCGCTTCGTCTCCGTGGACGGGGGAGTACAGGCGGGCGGGCAGGTCGGCCCGGGCGGTCTCGTCGCCGGGCTGATCCGTTCCGGCGAGCGGGAGGACGAGGTCCTTGACGACGGCGAGGTCGATCCGGTTCCCCGAGACGGTGTACGCCGACCGCTCCACCGTCTGGCGTGCCTGTTCGACCGGCATGTCCTCGTACTCGCCCTCGGACAACAGGGACATCACCCGGACCCCGGCCTGGAAATGCGGGTCCAGCACCTGGCCGTCGATCCTCCGGGGGGCGCCACCTGCCAGCTGGATGACCGGACCGGGTAGAGAACCAGAGGCGGTCATGGCCGCCTTGGTGAGGCGGTCGGCGATCGAGGGGCGGAAAGTCCTGTGTCCGGACATCGGTGAGCGCATTGCCACATTGTGCCGAGGATGGAGAGGATGATCGGGGAGAATCGACGAAGGGACTGGTCATGCGTTCAGATTCGGACCCGGTGGTGCACGTCGAGGGCCTGGTCAAGACGTTCGGCGCCACCCGGGCGCTCGACGGCCTGGACCTCGACGTCCGCCGCGGCGAGGTACACGGCTTCCTGGGGCCCAACGGTTCCGGGAAATCCACCACCATCAGGATCCTGCTGGGTCTGATGCGGTCCGATTCGGGACGGGTGACCCTGTTCGGCCGCGATCCGTGGCGCGATGCGGTCGACCTCCACTCCAGGCTGGCGTACGTCCCGGGGGAGGTGACGCTGTGGCCCCGCCTGACCGGCGGCCAGTGCATCGACATACTGGGACGAGCGCTGGGGGGACTGGACCCGGCACGCCGCGACCAGCTGATCGAACGCTTCCGCCTGGACCCCACCAAGCGCACCCGTGACTACTCCAAGGGGAACCGGCAGAAGGTCTCACTCGTGGCGGCCCTGGCGTCCGGCGCCGAACTGCTCGTGTTGGACGAGCCCACCTCCGGTCTGGATCCGCTGATGGAGCAGGTGTTCCAGGGCTGCGTCCGGGAGGCCGTCGACGGTGGTTCCACCGTGCTGCTCTCCAGCCACATCATGGGGGAGGTCGAGGCGCTGGCCGATCGGGTGAGCATCATCCGCGACGGCCGCACGATCAGCTCGGGCACCCTGGGCGACCTGCGCCGCCACACCACCACGGAGGTCCACGCCGTCACCGACACCGATCCCCGCGCACTGGAGACCGTGGGCGGGGTCGACGGTCTGCGGTTGGAGCGCTCCGGGGACGGGCGGTTCGACGTCCGCTGCCACGTGCCGGCAGAGCGGCTCGCCGAGGTCACGGGGATCCTGCACGCGGCCGGCATACACACCCTCACCGCCACCCCACCCAGCCTGGACGACCTCTTCCTCTCCGCCTACTCGGGCGCGGGGGCCGCAGGGGGACCCGCAGAGGCGGGCACGACCCCCGGCGGGTCGCGGTGAACTCCGCATTCGCCGGCACAGGCCTGCTGGCCCGGATCGACCTGCGGACGGGGTGGCGCTCCGCCGCCGCGTGGGTCCTCGGGCTGGTCGCGCTGTATCTGCTCACCGCCGTCTCGATAGCGGCCCTGTACGACACGCCGGAGAAGCTCGCCACCTACTCCGCCTCCCTGGGCGAGGCGATGGTGATGCTCAACGGACGTATAGCGGGGCTCGACACCCTGGGTGGGGTCATGATGAACGAGTACGCGTTCATCGCCTCCTTCGCGATCCCGATCATGGCGATCGCCCTGACCGCTCGGTCCACCCGCCGGGAGGAGGAGACCGGCAGGACGGAACTCCTCCTGTCCGCCCGGACGGGTCGGCTCGCCCCGGTCACGGCGGCCCTCGTCGTCGTCGCCGGCGTGTTCCTCCTCCTCGGCGCCGGAATCTGGGCGTCGACGCTCGCCATCCCGGTCGACCGGACCGGGGCCGCGCTCTACGCGGCGTCGATCGTCGCCACCGGATGGGTATACGCCGCTGCCACTGCCGTGCTCGCGCAGGTGGTGGCCCACAACCGCACCGTGTGGGCGACGGGCATGACCTTGGCCGGACTCACCCTCGTCCTGCGGGGGATCGGGGACACCAACGAGAACTGGGTGAGCTGGACCTCCCCCCTGGGGTGGCACGGGTTGGTCCGGCCGTTCGGGGACCCCTCCGCACTCCCGCTGGTGGTGGCCGTCGTGACGGCCGGAGCTCTGTCCGCCGCCGCCCTGTGGCTCTCCGGTCGCCGCGATGTCGGCGCCGGGTTGGTGCCGGCCCGGACGGGCTCGGCCACGGCGTCGAGGTGGCGGGCGTCCGAGCTCGGCGTGGCGGTACACCAGCACCTCGGTGCGTTCATCGGATGGACGGTCGGGGTCGTGGCGCTCATGACCATGTACGGCGCCCTGATGAACGTCGTGGTCGAGGCGATCATGTCCAACCCCGCCCTCGCGGCCTTCCTGGTCGAGTCCCCGGCGCTCGTCGACTCCCTCGTGCAGATGCTCGTCGTGTTCGTCGGGATCCTCGGCGCGGGGTTCGCCCTCCAGACCCTCGGCGGACTGCGGGGGGAGGAGACCACGGGACGGTTGGAGCTCGAACTCGCGGCCGGCCGCTCGAGGTGGTCACTGTTGGCCCTGCACACCGCTGTGGTCGCCGCGGGCGCCGTCCTGGTCGTGGTGGCGGGTTCCGCGGCCTTCGCGCTGGCCACCTCCGTCGCCCTCGACGACCCGGACTCACTGGGGCGCATCGTCGCGGCCGGGTCCTGGCAGGTGCCGGCCGCGCTCGTATTCGTCGGGGTGTCGGTGGCCCTGTTCGGGTGGGTACCCCGCATGCAGGCCCTGGCCTGGGCGCTGTTCGCCGTCTCCGCGGTCGTCACGTTCATGGGCCCCACCCTCAGACTCACCGAGTCCCAGATGCGCCTGTCACCGTTCGGTGCGGTGGGGCGGGCCCCCGTCGGGCCGGTCGACACGATCGGGGTGGCGGTACTGCTGCTTGTGGCGGTCGCCCTGGTGGGCGCGGGGCTGGTCGGGTTCCGTCGGCGCGACGTGCCGCGGACGTGACCGCCGAGCTGACACACTGACCACACAGCTGTAGACGATCCGGCCGACGACGGCCCGATCTGACATCACCCGGGAGGATCACATGTCGGACGAGTTCGATCGAGACCGGCTGGACGCAGCCCTGGCGGCCGTCGAGGACTGGCCGGTGGACAACGTCTCGGCAGCGGTCGTCGGTCCGGAGGGGCTCCTGGCCGTGCGTGGCGACGAGGACCGCGTCTACCGTCTCGCCTCGGTGACCAAACCGATAGTGGCCGTGGCCGCGCTCCTCGCTGTCGAGGAGGAGGCGATCTCCCTCGACGAGGCCGCCGGGCCCGAGGGCTCGACCGTCCGCCACCTGTTGGCCCACGCATCCGGTCTGGACTTCAGTGATCGCGGGAAGGTGCGCGCCGGGCCGGGGGAGCGACGCATCTACTCCTCGGCCGGCTTCGAGGTGCTCGCGGATCACATCGCCGACGCCACGGGGATCGCCTTCCCCGACTACCTCACCGAGGCCGTGTGTCAGCCGCTCGGGATGGGATCGACGGTGCTCGAGGGCTCGGCCGGACACGGTGCCTCGGCCAGCCTCGCCGACCTGGTCGCCTTCGCGACCGAACTCGTGGCACCGCGGCTCCTGGCGCCCGAGACACTGGAGGAGGCGGTGAACGAGCAGTTCCGCGGCCTCGACGGCGTCGTGCCCGGTTACGGAATGCACAAACCGTGTCCGTGGGGTCTGGGGTTCGAACTCCGGGAGGCCAAGTATCCCCACTGGACCGGCCAGCACAATTCTCCCGGGACCTTCGGGCACTTCGGACAGTCGGGCACGTTGCTGTGGGTGCAGCCCGAGATCGAGACGGCCCTGGTCGTGCTCACCGACCGCGACTTCGGGGACTGGGCCAAACCGCTGTGGCCGGAGTTGTCGGACAGGGTGGTGGACGCCGCAACCCGTCGCAGCCGCCCGGAGGACTCCCTCGGGGGCTGACGCACCCTCCTCGCCGACACGCCGCCGGGGACTCACACCGGCGGGATTACGGTGCTGTAACTTTGCTGAGAATGCAGAAGTGTCGCTGGTGTAATTCGTTCACTTGAGGCACAGTTGTGTACTACAACCACATACGAATCATCGTTCACACGATATCGCGAGGTCGTTGGGGAAGACGTCCCTCAGTGAGTCGGGAGTGAAGCGATGTCTGATCTGAACCATTTCGCGGATACGACGACCGGCGTGGTGTTCATCCATGCCGCGCCTACCGCGTTGTGCCCTCACGTCGAGTGGGCTCTCGCGAGCACCCTCGACGCGTCCTCCGCCATGCGTTGGGAGGACCAGCCGGCCCAGCCGGGCGCCCGCAAGGCGATCGTCGACTGGATCGGTCCGGTCGGCACCGGTGCTCGCCTGGCCGATTCGCTGGCCAAGTGGTCGATGCTGGCCTTCGAGGTCACCGAGGACCCGAGTGACCTCGTCGACGGCGAACGCTTCTCGCACACCCCGGAACTCGGGATGTGGCGAGGCCAGACGGGCGCGAGCGGGGACGTGGTGATCGGGGAGAACAGGCTCCGGCACCTCATGGCCGCAGGCCCCGCCGCGTTCCACGCCTCGGTGGACGCCGAACTCGGCACCGCATGGGACCGCGCGCTGGAGCCGCTCCGCGGGCATCCCGCCGCTGCCGAGGTCACCTGGCTCTCCCGCGTCGGCTGACGAGCGCCGACAGGCCGGTTCCGGTCGGCGATCCCCGACTCACGACGACTCGCCGACGAACGCCCGCACCCTCTCGGGGTGCGGGCGTTTTCGTGCCGCGGGGCGGGCCGGGGCG
>NZ_JAALEA010000091.1 GCF_014145145.1 Dietzia cercidiphylli | reverse complement strand
GCCAGGGCGGGGTCCCAGCTCTGCGCCAGCCCCGCGGCCGGGGGGAAGCAGGTGGCCGGGTCGCTCGCACTGAGACCGAGATGGTCCGATGCGCCGGACTGGAACCGCACCCCGTGCGGGCCGTCGGTGAGCACCAGCGCGGGCACGCCGGGGAGCTCCTCGGTGCGCCAGAACGACGCGCCGCTGCCGAGCGCGGCCTGCTGCTCGAGATCCAGACCCAGATCGGGTCCGAGGTCCTCGACCTGCTGATCGGCTGTGTCCGGTGACCCCTCGGTGTCTGATGCCATGTGGTGATCCCGTCCTGGTGCGTTGTCCAGTTGTAGCACGGGGCGCCCGGCAGGAATTCGGGCATGTCAGCCGGTGTCACAGCCGTAGAGGGCAGTGGCTGTCCGTCCTGACCATCATCTCGCTCATCCTGGCGCCGGAGACCAGCACGAAGTCTCTGTATTCCTGACCCGCGAGTCCATAGGATGGGCGCGTATGAACGCAGTCCCCAGGGCCCTGCTCGGGTTGTTGCTCTTCAACGGGGTCTCCGCGGTCGGCGGTGGACTCGCGCTCATGACCGGTGTGATCCCCGACGAGCCGTCGTGGATCGAGCACACCGACTTCGCCATCCTCTACTTCCCGGGCGTGATCCTGCTCGCGCTCGTCGGCGAGGGGCGTCGGACGGAGCCGGGTGAGATCGACGACGACGAGGTCCGCGGACCCCGCCGCATCGCCGGATTCCGGGAGCGCGCCGGGGCGTGCGCTCAGCGTGAGCCCCTCCCGGACATCGCCCGGAAGACGTTCAGCGCCCCGAGCACGATGAGCGAGATGCCGAGGAGCCACCACAGGAAGCCGGCGCCCCACACGGGGGTGCTCAGCAGGGAGACGCCGGCGAGGACCGAGATGATCGCGAACACGATCGTCACGCCCTTCGCCCCGGACTCACCGAGGGTGAACAGGGCGGTGAACCCCTCGATGATCCACATGACGCCGATCATCACGGTGACGAAGACGGCGAGGAAGGCCGCGGACTGCTGGAGCGAGGCGAAGGCGTAGGCGCCGGCGAGGACCCACAGCAGGCCCAACAGGACATGGCCGACGCGACTTCCCGTCCCGTGGCTCTTGGCGAGCAGGCCGATGGAGACGTAGACGACGCCCGCGACGATGGCGTAGAAGGCGAGCACCCCGGTGATCGCGACGGCGGTCTTGGCGGGCCAGAGAAGAACGGCGATGCCGAAGCCGATGGCGAGGAGGCCACCGATCACCAGCGCGAGGCGAACGCTCTTGGCGACCTGGGAGGCGGTGGCCTGGGGGGCGGTGGATCGGGGGGCGGTGGACGTGGTCATTCCGGGGACCTCGCTCGGGAGAGGCGGACGATCGCGGTCGCGATCAACGGAGTTTAATCTAGCCTGGTCGGGCCGTCGGCGGGGTGGGTTGCCAGGTCGCCCGACCTCGGGGCGACGGCGAGCACCACTTCGCCGGCCCTCCGGCCATCCCAGAGCGGAGTCCTCCCGCGTTGTTCATCCGGCGTTCAGGCGCACGGAACTGGGGGAGAATCCTGAAGTGTCATGGTGGACCGTCGCGGATCACCGTGACCAGTCGACATCTGAGGAGTTCACAGCACAATGACCACGACCGCTCGAATCGGTACGCGTTTCCTGACCCGGGCAGCCGCCCTGGCGGTCGCCGGCGCCCTCACGCTCACGGCGTGCGCCGAGCCGGACGACGGAGGCGAGACCACGGCGAGCGGGGACGGGGTCACCGGCACGGTCACCCTGTACACCTCCGAGCCCCAGGCGAAGATCGACGAGATCATCTCGGCCTTCAACGAGGAGCAGCCCGACATCACCGTCGAGGTGTTCCGCGCCGGGACCGGTGACCTCCGCGCCCGGATCGCGGCGGAGCAGGCCACGGGGCAGATCGGCGCCGACGTGCTCCTGGCCGCCGACGTCCCGACGTTCGAGGGCCACAAGGAGCAGGACCTGTTCCGCGAGTTCACCCCGAGCGAGCCCGACGCGCTCGTCGAGGTCGCGGTGGACCCCGACGGCTACTACGTGGGGACGCGGATCATCCCCACCGTGATCGCCTACAACACGAACGACGTCGACGAGCCGCCGACCTCCTGGGCCGAGCTCACCGAGCCGGAGTACGCCGAGCGGATCGTCCTGCCCAACCCGGACATCTCCGGCGCGGCCGCGTTCAACGCCTCGGCGTGGAGCCTGCACCCGGACCTCGGCCCGGAGTGGATCCAGGCGCTGGGCGCGAACACCCCCCAGGTCGCCGAATCGAACGGTCCGGTGGCCCAGGCCGTCGCCGAGGGATCGCGTCCGATCGGAATCGTGGTGGACTACCTGGTGCGCGACCTGGCTGCGGCGGGGTCGCCGATCGGGGTCAGCTACCCCGACGAGGGGGTCCCGTACATCACCCAGCCGGGCGCGGTGTTCGCCGACGCGCAGGACCCGGAGGCGGCCCAGCTGTTCCTCGACTTCGTCGTCTCCACGCGTGGCCAGGAGATCGCCGTCGAGCAGAACTACCTGCCGGTCCGCGACGACGTGGGCACTCCCGAGGACGCACCGTCGCTGGACCAGATCGCGCTGTTCGACCAGAACCTCGAGGCGATCGCCCAGAACCAGGCCGCCGCCGTGTCCGCGTTCAACGAGGCGATCCGCTGACGCCACGCGTCCGCCCCCGACCCGACCCCCGATCCCGCCTGTGACCCTGCCGATCCGGATCGTCCTCTGGTCCTCGCTCCTCGGGATCGCCGTCCTGCCCCTGGCATTGGTCGTCTCTCTCGGGTTCGGGGCCAACCACCTTCCGCTCCTGCTCGACGGTGGCATCGTGCAGGCCGCGGTGAACAGCGTGACCACCTCGCTCGCGGCGGCGGTCGGGGCGGTCGTGATCGGCACGGTGATGGCGTTCCTGCTGGACCGGACCGACCTGGCCGGGCGCAGGCCGCTCAAGCTGCTGCTGCTCACGCCGCTGTTCGTGCCTCCGTTCATCGGCGCGATCGCGTGGACGGGCCTGGTCACCCGGGGTGGACTCATCGACCGCACGCTGGGGTTCGCGCCCTGGGACTTCTACGGGTTCTCGGGCGTGGCGTTCCTCCTGACGCTGCACGCCTATCCCATCGCCTACTTCGTGGTGGCGGCAGCGCTGCGCAGGATCCCCGCGGACCTGGTGGAGGCCGCACGCATGGGTGGTGCCACACCCCTGCGGACGCAGCTGGATGTGACACTGCCGCTCATCCGTCCGGCGATCGCGGCAGCGTTCACGCTGACCTTCGTCAGCAGCATCGGGGACTTCGGCATCCCGATCATCGTGGGCGTCCCCGGCGGCCTCGACACGCTGTCGACGATGGTCTACCGCTACCTCGAATCCGGGACCGTGGACTCCCCGCTCCAGGTGGTCTCGCAGATCGGCATCATCCTGCTGGTGCTGGGCGTGATCGGCACGATTCTCGATCGTCGGATATCGAAGCGGGTCGTGGAGTTCGGCGGGTCCGGGCGGGAGTTCGACACGATGTCGCTCGGGCGGTCGCGTGCCGGGGTCTCGGCTGTGGCCTGGGTCTTCGGCCTCGTCACCACCGTGGCCCCGCTCGCGGGCCTCGTGGTCAGGTCCCTCCTGCCGGCGCCGGGGGTACCGCTGACCTTCGAGACGATGACGCTGGGCAACTACGAACGCGTGCTCACCTCCGCACAGACGATCAACGGTGCCACCAACTCGGTGGTCCTCTCGATCGGGGCCGGGGTCCTCTGCGGGATCCTCGGTCTCGCGGTGGGCCTGTTCACCACGCGGCTCGCCCGGGCCGACCGTGAGCCGATGCTGCTGACGGTGCTGCTCCCGCAGGCCGTCCCCGGCCTGGTCATCGCCACCGGATGGCTCATCCTCGGCCGGTACACCGGGCTCTACAACACCGGATGGGTGATCCTCGGTGCCTACATCACCGCGTTCGCGGCGATCGTGGTCCAGACGGTGCGCGGCCCGCTGGCCGGCATGCATTCGTCGATGGAGGAGGCCGCCAGGATCGGCGGGGCGGGCCCGTTCCGGGCGCACCTCGACACGAGCGTGCGCTTGGCCTTGCCGGCCGCGGGGATCGGCGCGATCATGGTCGCCGTCACGGCCGTGCGCGAACTGACGCTGTCGGTCCTGCTCGTCTCGCCGGGGACGCAGACCCTCGGTGTGGTGATCTTCCAGTACCAGCGGGCCGGCGACGTCAACGCCTCGTCCGCGCTATCGGTGATCCTCATGTTGGTGGGCCTGGTGGTGCTGGCGCTGTTCGGGTCCCGGTTCACCAGGCCCGACTCGGAGACAGGGAAGCTGAATGTCTGAACTCGACGCCACAGGGGTGGATGTGCGCTTCGGCGCCACGCGTGCCCTCGATTCGGTCGACCTCCACGTGGACGCCGGTCGGATCCTGGCACTCGTCGGCCCGTCCGGTTCCGGCAAGTCGACGTTCCTGCGGGCGGTGGCCGGCTTCGTCACACCGGACGCCGGCACCCTCCGGGTCGGGGACCGTGTGCTGGTGGGCGACGGGATCATGGTGCCGCCCGAGCGCCGGGGGCTGGGCATGGTCTTTCAGCACCACGCGGTGTGGCCGCACATGAGCGTCGCCGAGAACGTGGCCTACCCGCTCAGGCGCGCCCGGTGGAATCGGACGGATCGTGAGGCGCGGGTGGCGGAGGTCCTCGAAACCGTCGAACTGGGTGACCTCGCCGACCGCGCGCCGGACACCCTCTCGGGCGGCCAGCGGCAGCGGGTGGCCCTGGCCCGGGCGCTCGTCGCGCGGCCCGCCGTGTTGCTGCTCGACGAGGCGCTCTCGGCCCTGGACGAGCCGTTGCGGGCGAGCCTGCGGTTGATGCTGCGCCGGCTCGCCGCGGAGTACGAGCTCACGATGGTCCACGTGACGCACGACCGTGACGAGGCGCTGGCGATCGGTGACCAGGTCGCGGTGCTCAACCGGGGTCGGCTCGTGCAGGTGGGGTCGCCCGCGGAACTCGACTCCTCGCCGAACAGCGAGTTCGTGGCGCGCTTCCTGCACGACGCGACCTGCGTGGCCGGCAGCATGGGCGACGGCCGGTTCCGCTCGGACGACGGCAGGGTGAGTGTCCCCCTCGAGGCGCTGGACTTCCCGTCCGGACGCGTCAACGGCCCCGCGCACCTCGCGCTGCCTCCCGACGGCGTGGAGCTCGTGGATCAGCCCGCCGGCGACGGTGTCCTGCCCGTCGAGGTGGTCACCAGCCTTTACGGGCGTCGTGGCCGTACGGTGATCTGCCGGTCCGGCGACCTCGAGCTGCGCGTCTTGACCTCGGGGGTGGACGAGACGTCGCCGACCCCGCGCGGCGCGCGGGTGAGGCGCGGGTTCGTCTACCCCAGGGTGCTCGAATGACCTTGAAGGCGACCAGTTGGTCCGCAGCGGTCCGGGAATGCTCGCGTTGTATCCGTGGAACCGATCTCCGGTTCTTCGGCGAGCTGATTGCGAAGTATCCCGTGGGCGCTCTCGTGAACTGAGAGTTGGATACCGCGGAGACCGCAACTGCGCGAGTTCGAATCCAAAAATGTTCAGTCTCCGGAGATCGCCTCGGCTGCCCTCTCGTCGCGACTATCCTGGCACGGAAGAAGTCACTCAGTAGCATTCCTATCTATCCAGTTGCGCAGTGCTTCTGTAAGGGCTTCGTCGGCAGTCAGGTCTGGGACCGCAGCAGCGGCCCGATCGAACTCCGAATTAAGGTCAGGTGCCACCTTCGCTCGTACTGGCTGACGTTGAATAGGCACATCACGAGAAGTAGGAGCGACTCTCAGCGCCACGCACGCGTTCTCGAGCTCTTCAAAAAGCTGCCGGTAGTTCTCATGAGTCGGAATGATTGGTTCACCCTTCTCGAACCACTTGAGCAGTCTGTTATTGGCCGATTTTTTGCAGATGCCGCGCCCGTGGCCAAAGTCGTTCCGCATCCGTCCGAGTTCTTGTATGAACTGCGAATTAATGTCGTTGACAGAGCAGCCATGAATTCCCGCGAGCTGCTTGCGAAATAGGTCTTCCCACTCCGTGTAGAACGAAACAATCCACTGGCCCGCAAAGCGCTTCAAGGTCAGGGCCTTGTCGGCTTGGTCGTCCCCGATCATTAACTCATCAAATGTCAGGATCCCTGGGTCGGCCATTGCAAGTATGGCAGAGAAACTGAGAGTGGTCGCGGAGACTTCGTTTGTTGGGTTCATCGTATCGAGGTCTAAATAATCCGGGAGGTCGGCATCCTTGCTAAATGAGCGGCTATAGTCTTGTCGTCGCTGATCAATAAGGCTCATTATTCCCCGGTGCCCGAGACGGGACACCAGCACCGAGAGCTTCAACTCTAGCTTCATGTCGAGCAGTACTTCGTCGACAGTTATATCTGCATCCGTATTGAGGGCTTGAATCTGTGAACGCACTGTTTGAAGCAGATCAAAATAGCTGTGGATCGGAGCTAGCCGGTCGTCATTCGGCTTCAATTCTCTTGCTGCTGTGACAGCTGGCTCCAGCGCCTCGTGCAACGATGTGCCCGCTGGTGGTGGGTCGGTGACCCATGCACTGAGTAGCGCATCGGTTGCTGCCTTGATGGCGCCCGGCGCTTGCCTGGGGGAGGGGAACCGCTCGGCTTGTTGCATCAGTCGGATTGTGGGTGTCATTGGAATCAGTATCTCGTCGAGGACCATAGTCCACCGATCGATGGCTTGCTGTGTCGTCATGCCCGTGGAGGATACAGTTGCTCCCAGGCCTCCCGGTGAGTTACCAAGAATAAATCCTGACGCGATAACGTCGCGGAAGGGGTGGGCGGAATATGGTGTCTCAGTTCGTTTAAACCCGACGCCGACTGGAAAATTCGGTGAAAATACTGACGGCAAATTATCGTGCTCTTAGGCAGTTTCTGACCTCTGCATTGCGGCGACGATGTTCACGACGAGCCTGCAGAGTGGAGTCTTCATTGAGATGTTCGCCAGATAAGAATTCGATCTTCTGTCAGGACAACCGCGTTTCCGACTCACGCGATCAACCTTAGTTCTTACTTGGTTTGGGCCTTTCGGAGTGAACGGCCCGCCACCGAGCACCTTTGCAACAGCTACTGGCCCCCGAGCCGCGTCACCACCCCGCGGTCCCCGTCCACGCGGACGCGGTCTCCGGTCCGCAGCGTCTGCGTGGCCACCAGGGTGTTGACCACGCAGGGCAGGCCGTACTCGCGCGCGACCACGGCCCCGTGGGAGACCGAGCTGCCGATGTCGGTGACCAGCGCCGCGATCACCGTGAAGTACGGCGTCCAGCCCACGTCCGTGACGGGCGCGACCAGGATCTCTCCCGGCTGCACCTCGCGGGCGTCCACGATCGACCTCGCCACGCGCACCACGCCCTCCACCGACCCGCGGCTCGCGGGCCGGCCGATGATCTCGCCGCCCGCCGCCTCCCGAGGGGGCCGGGCGATCAGCGGGACCGGGCGGCCGACCGAGACGTCGGGGAACTCCAGGACGTCCTGGAACGCCAGCGCCTCCCGGCGCTTGAGGGCGCTTCGGACCAGATCGCCGATCTCGCCAGACCCCTCGGCAGCGCCTTTCCCGTCATCGTCGCCCGCCCCGACGATCCGGGCCAGCTCAGCGCGGTCGAAGAAGAACACCAGGTCCGCATCGGGCAGTCGCCCGGCGGCGGCCAGCACCTCACCGAGGTGGCGGTAGCCCCGCTTGAGCGCGTGCGCCATCAGCGCCATCTTGGCCTTGGTCTCCTCGCGCCCGCGAGCCCCCTCCTGCGCGAACCGGGCGAGCAGTCGGATGACGGGGGAGCCGGGCTCGTCCACGTCCACATTCGCAGCCGCATTCGGACCCGCACCCGGGTGCGCCGGGCCCGGCCCGCGGCCGCCCGCCGCCTG
>NZ_JAALEA010000090.1 GCF_014145145.1 Dietzia cercidiphylli | reverse complement strand
TGGGGCCCTCAGGTCGCGACGGTGGCCGGGCTCGTCTGCGCCGGGTTGGCCGCGGCCTGGCCGTCGGTACTCGGCGTGCCGCGGGGAGTGCGCCGGGGGGCGAACCATCGCCCCGACGGCTCCTCCACGAGCGCGTAGCTGGCCGCCGCGAGCACGATCGAGACCACCACGGTGATCAGCCAGATCTCGAGCATGTGGCCGGAGAACATGGGAACGAACGCGATCTGGAACGCGAAGTGCAGGACCAGCACGTGCCACAGGAACACGCCGTAGGACCACCGGCCCAGCATGCCGATCACAGCGGAGTCCAGCACCGCGAACCGCTGTCCCCGGGGAGCCAGCGTGACCGGGGCCAGCAGGCAGAACGCCACCACCGCACCCAGCGCGGTCCGGGCCGCGAACTCCGGCCCGGAGGGATGCACGAACCCCTCGGTGAACCAGTGCGGGTGGGTGCTCGCCGCGAACGCCGCCGCGACCACGGTCCACCAGCCCCACCGCGCGTGGCGGTGCCGGGCCAACGCGGCCATGCGTCCGGGCGGGGCGGCGGCCAGCTCGGCGAGGATCATCCCCGCCGCGAACCATGAGGCGAACGCCGGGGGCAGGATCTGGTCGTTGACCCGCTCGGGCAGTCCGAGGTCGTACCAGGGGATCAGAGCCCACGCCAGGCTCAGCACCCCCACGGCCGCGATCACGGGGATGCGCCATCGCGCCGCGCGACCCCGGAGCCCGGCGAGAGCCCACCACAGTAGGGGCAGGACGAGATAGAAGGACATCTCCACGGACAGAGACCACGCGTGGGTCAGACCCTCGACCAGGGAGTCGGGGACGTACACCTGCATCAGGGTCAGGTTGGCAGTCCAGGTCGAGGCGGAACTGCGGGCGTTCTGGGGGATGAGGAAGAACACCGCGGCCACCAGGACGAGGTAGGCCGGCATGATCCGGACGAGGCGGGAACGCAGGTAGGTCCCCGCGGACCGCGCGGTGCCGGGTCCGCCCCGACGGGCGTGGAGGGCGTGGGCCCGCCACAGCAGGAACCCGGACAGGGCGAAGAAGACCGCCACGGACAGGTCGAACCGGCCCCAGACCCGGTTGATCGCCGACCCTGTGGAGGACCCGGTCTGGAACGCGACGTGAGTGGTGAGGACCGCGAGCGCGGCGACCGCGCGGAAGCCCTCCAGCGCCGGGACGAAGCCTGTGGCGGACGGGAGAGTTCCGACTTGTCGGTCGGGGGTGGCGAATGCGTTCTTCATCACTGTTAATCTTCTCCTGATGATGGTCCGGTCCGGCGACCGACCCGGGGAGCTACCCGGCGGTAACCGGCGGATCCAGGGTGCGACTCCAGGAGGACAACCGATGGCACGACAGAGTAGTTCCGCGGGACGGAGGTCGTCAGTGCCCGCGCTGGTCCTCGTCGGGCTCGGCGCGTTCCTCATCACTATCGCACTGGCGCTCGTCTTCTTCGTCGTGCCGGCGCAGAAGAAGACTCCGCTGGACATCAACACCACCACCGTCACCGAGACCACGCAGGGCGCGGTCCTGGTGGGTGCGGCCCTGGCCGGCAACTCGCCGACCGAGCTCAACTCCACCCGGCCGGAGTGCAGCGAAGGTGACGCGGCCGGAGACGAGGACACCGACGCCCCCGGGGACGGTGCCGCGGGCGACGACGAGGTCGTCGAGACCCAGGACGGTGCCGAGGCGGACGACGCCGACGTGCAGTTCCCGGTGACCTGCTTCATCGACAACGACATCCCGCTCTACTCGCAGCGTCGTGTCCAGGCGGTCGAGCCGTCGGACGCCGAGGTGATCACGTTCCAGGCCGCGCAGTCGCTGCTCCGCGAGGACAAGACCGGGTCGGACGGGGTCGAGGGCCTGGTCAACGCCTCGATCGACCGCGTCACCGTGGACCGCGTGTCCGCGGAGCCGATCGACGAGGCCGTGAGCACTCTGCAGTTGGTCGCGACCGGGGCCGAGGACTCCGCCCCCACCGGGTTCGTCCGCAACGGCCTGCAGTACAAGTTCCCGTTCGACACCGAGCAGCGGGACTACGACTACTTCGACGCCAGCACCTTCACCACCAACCCGATCTCCTTCGTCGGTGAGACCACCGTCGGCGGCATCGACGCGTACGAGTTCCGCCAGGAGCTCGGCCCGATCGACATGTGGTCCTCGATCCGCGACCACTTCGCCTCGATCACCGACGGGTACGACCCCGCCGTGGAGGCCGTGCTGGCCAGCTACCGGCGCGAGGGCATGACCGCGGGCCAGTGGGGCCTCGAGGGTGACCCGGAGCGCGAGGTCGACATGCGTCGCTACTACACCAACACCCGCACGGTGTACGTCAACCCGGAGACCGGCCAGGTGATCAACGGCAACGAGAACATCTACCAGTTCTTCGCCGAGGACCAGGACGAGGCCGAGGCCTTCTTCAACGACGCGGCGGGCATGGAGGAGGAGAAGGCCGAGCCCACCCGGACGGCCGTCCGATTCGAGTCCGGCTGGAACGAGGAGACCAAGGAGATCACGCAGTCCGCCGCCCAGGAGACCGCCGACACGCTCAACACGTTCGGTCGCATCCTGCCGGCCGTGCTCGGTGTGCTGGGCGTGCTGGCGCTGCTCGGTGGCATCCTCCTGGGTGCCCGCAGCGGTGCCGGGGGACGCACCACCCGGGGCACGCGCGACACCCGCGGTGTGCGCGGGGACGGTGGCGCCGGGCCGGCGACT
>NZ_JAALEA010000008.1 GCF_014145145.1 Dietzia cercidiphylli | reverse complement strand
CCGCACGCACCCAGAGTAGGGGCGACCCACGACATCGCGGCGGGCGAGTTGGGCCACACCATTGACCCGGTCCCCGCCGCGACCTAACATGAAACCAAATGGTTTCATATCACACGCGCGGGGTGGATCTCAGTGACGACGACGTGGATCGGTTGTTCCGGGCGCTGGCCGACGCCACACGCCGGGACATCGTCCGTCGCACGCTCACCGACGAGTGCTCCATCTCCGACCTCGCCCACCACTACGACATGTCGTTCGCGGCGGTCCGCAAGCACGTCAACGTCCTCGAGGAGGCCGGACTCGTGACCGACGACCGCCACGGACGCGAACGCCGGATCCGGGGCAACCCCGAGGCGATCCGCAGGGCCCAGACCCTGTTGGACGGCTTCGAGCGCCTCTGGCGGGGGCGCATCGACAGGCTCGACGCCCTGCTCGCCGACGACTGACCACAAGCACAATTCACGACCACCACCGAGGGAGAAGGATCCGATCATGCCAGTGACATCCGTGGACAAGGACCTCGAGGAGCTGACGATGACCATCGTCGCCGACTTCCCCGTGACGGTCCGCCGGCTCTGGGACGCGTACGTGGACCCGCGCCAGCTCGAGAGGTTCTGGGGACCGCCGGAGTGGCCGGCGACCTTCACCCGTCACGACATCTACCCGGGCGGCCGGTCCGAGTACTACATGACCGGGCCGGACGGAGCCCGCAGCGGCGGCTACTGGGAGTACCTGTCCGTGATCGAGGGGGGCTCGTTCGAGATCCTGGACGGTTTCACCGACGAGGACGGCCGCCCCAACCCCGAGATGCCGACGATGCGCGCGGTGTTCTCCTTCGAGGAGACCGATAGCGGCGCCCGCCTGACCACCACCACGTACTTCACCAGCCTCGACCAACTCGAGCAGCTGCTCGAGATGGGCATGGAGGAGGGCACCCGCTCCGCGATGGCACAGATCGACGACGTCCTGGCAGACCTGCGCTCCTTCGCCGCCGACCGCGCGACCGCAGCGCAGCTCCTCAGCGATACGCAGGTCCGGATCAGCCGGGTCCTGCGCGGCACACCCCAACAGATCTGGGACGCCCACCACGACCCCGCACTCCTCCGACTCTGGAGCTTCGGACCGGACGGGTGGTCGATGACAGTCTGCGAGCCGGCCGCGGCACCGGGCGAGCGGCACCGCTACGAGTTCTCGCCCGCACAGGGAGTGGAGGGAGAGACCTTCGCGCTCACCGGCGAACTCCTGGAGTCCGACCCCCCGCACCGGGAGGTCTTCACCGAGACCATGGAAGGAGTCGATGGCCCTCCCACGCACAACGAGCAGACCCTCACCCCGGTCGAGGGCGGGACCCTGGTCTCCCTCGTCGTCACGTATGCCAACAAGGAGATGCGCGACATGATCCTGGGCACGGGCATGACGGACGGCATGGAAGCGGGTTACCGGCGGCTCGAATCGGAGGTCCTGTCCCGCGCCTGAGCGGGCACCGGATCTCATCCCCCCACCGCATCGACAACGCGCACCGGAAGGACCCACATGCGCACGCTCATCATCACGGCCTTCATGTCCCTCGATGGGGTCATGGAGGCACCCGGCGGCGAGGAGGGCTATCGCAACGCCGGTTGGACGTACAAGGATGTGGCCTTTGACGAGGCCGCGTACGAGATCAAGGGACGCGAGCAGGACCAGGCCACCGCCCTCCTGCTCGGTCGCCGCAGCTACGAGGCGTTCTCGCCGGTCTGGCCGGAGATGACCGAGGAGTTCGCCGGGTACAACGCACTACCGAAGTACGTGGTGTCCACCACCCTGACCGCCGACGACCTCGTGGACAACTGGGGACCGACGACCATCCTGGGCTCGGTCGAGGACGTAGCGCGGCTCAAGGAGACCGACGGCGGCCCGATCCTCGTGCGCGGCAGCGGAACCCTCGGACACTCCCTGGCCGAGGCGGGCCTGGTCGACCGGTACCACCTCCTGGTCTTCCCGCTCCTGCTCGGCGCGGGACGGCGCCTCTTCGGCGCGGCCGACGTCGACGCCACCTCGCTGGTCCTCACCGAGCACGAGGCCTACGGCAACGGCGTCCAGAAGATGATCTTCGACGTCACCCGGACCGGGAGCACCTGACGGTCGGCGCCGGCATGCGCTACACGCGGTCTTCGAGCGCCGAGACCTCCGGGTGCGGATCCGTGGTCGCGGCCTTGCGGGCGACCACCCGCTCGATCACCAGGACGACCATCACCACCAGTACACCGGCCACCGCGGCGGCCACCACCATCGGCAAGGTGTCGTCGGGCGCGAGCATCCCGCCCTGATCGTCCTGCCACGGCCACAGCGCCCGCAGCGATCCGAGCATCAGGCCCACCATGACGATCAGCGTGGGCTTGCGGAAGTCCTCGAGCAGTCGGTCCAGCACCTTGACGAACAGTGCGATCCCCACGAAGGCCCCGGCGGCGAACACCGCGATATACCCCAGGTCGCGGTTCTCCACCGCGGCGAGGGTCGGGGCGTACAGCCCCATGGCCATCAGCAGGAACGAGCCGGACATCCCCGGCAGGACCAGTGCACAGATGGCCACGGCCGCAGCCATGAACACCAGCAGGTAGGACGGTTCCGAGATGGTGCCCCCCGGCAGACCCGACAGGACATAGGCCAGCACTGCGCCCGCCAGGAACAGCAACCCGAGCACCCAGTTCCGCCCACCGGGCGTCTGACGCGCCATCCCCAGGGGTACCGCGATACTCGCGGCGACCATGCCCAGGAACAGCCCCCGCGAGATCTCGGGGCTGCCCTCGACGAAGCCCCTCATCACGCCGGCCATGGTGAACACCATCGCCAGCATGCCGACCGCGAGTGTGCCCAGCAGCCAGAGGTCGGCGTGCCGGAACGCCGCGCGGGTGCGCTCCCTGCGTTCAGGACCGAGCACCGCGGAGCGCATGCCGTCGACGATGTGGGCGCCCGTGTCCAACAACCGCGGGTAGACGCCCACCACGAGTGCGACCGTGCCCCCGGATATCCCGGGGACCAGTTCGGCCATGCCGATCAGGCTGCCACGGGCGACATTGACCACCGCCTCGATCGGGCCCGGACGGGCCGGGACCGGGGTGGCGGGGTCGAGATCGGCATCCGACACGGGGTCGTGATGGACCGATTCCGCGCTCGCGACGGGCACGGCACCGCCCGGCATGGCCGTACCCGACGTCTGTGCATCCGGGGTGGTGTTACCGGGATCAGGGTCGGACGCGGGACGTGGTGACTCGGCAGACATAACCACCACTATCACCGACAACCCGCCCCGGTGCCCAGTCACCACCCCGCCGACGGGCCATCACTGTGACCAACCCGTCACCGCCCGGCCGACTACGATGCGGGGGAAGTGGCGCACCGCGGTCAGGTCGCGCACGGTGGTCACGGCCAGGGCGAGAAAGGGAGCGCGTCATGCCGATGCACTATCCCCCTCTCGCCGACGGCACCTACCGCTACGGCGATCCGCCCCGTCCACTGCCCTCCCCCGTCCCGGGGCCCGAGGCGACCGGGCCCGAGGCGACCGGGCAGCACCTCCAGCACGAGCCGACCCCGCCGGACGGCCGCCCCGGCTACGGC
>NZ_JAALEA010000089.1 GCF_014145145.1 Dietzia cercidiphylli | reverse complement strand
TGCGGGCGCTCATGTCCTCCGGCGGCCGGGCCGCGGTGGTGGTCCCGGGCCACGGCACCGTCGACCGCGTCCTGGAACGCCTGTCCGAGGCGGAGGTCCCGGCCACCGCCGCCCCGGCGGGATCCGAGCCCGCCCCCGGCGTGGTGTCGGTCTACGAGGCGATCCTGCACGGGGGGTTCGCCCTGTCGGGGGACTCCGGGGAGCAGGGGGACCACCTCGTCGTCGTCTCCGAGACCGACCTCACCGGCAACCGACTCGGCGCCACCGCGCGCCCCAAGGCGCGCCACGCCAAGCGACGCAACCAGGTGGACCCGCTGGCGCTCAAGGCCGGCGACTGGGTGGTGCACGACCAGCACGGCATCGGCCGGTTCGTGGAGATGGTCGAGCGGCAGGTGCGCGGCGGGGACGGTTCGAGTCGCCGCGAGTACGTGGTGATCGAGTACGCCCCCGGCAAGCGCGGGGGCGCCGGCGACCGCCTGTTCGTGCCCATGGAATCCCTCGGGCAGCTCAGCCGCTACGTGGGCGGGGAGGCCCCGACGCTGAGCAAGATGGGCGGCGCCGACTGGCAGAACACCAAGCGCAAGGCCCGCAAGGCGGTCCGCGAGATCGCCACCGAGCTGGTGCAGCTCTACGCCAAGCGGCAGTCCGCCCCGGGCCGAGCGTTCGGCCCCGACACCCCCTGGCAGCGGGAGATGGAGGACGCGTTCCCGTTCACCGAGACCGTCGACCAGCTCACGGCGATCGAGGAGGTCAAGGGGGACATGGAGAAGACCGCCCCCATGGACCGCGTGGTGGTGGGCGACGTGGGCTACGGCAAGACCGAGGTGGCCGTGCGGGCGGCGTTCAAGGCCGTGCAGGACGGCACCCAGGTCGCGGTGCTGGTGCCCACCACGCTGCTCGCGCAGCAGCACCAGGCGACCTTCGTCGAGCGCATGACCGGGTTCCCGGTGACCGTCAAGGGGCTCAGCCGGTTCACCTCCGACGCCGAGGCCAAGGAGGTGCTCAAGGGACTGGCCGACGGCACCGTGGACGTGGTGATCGGCACCCACCGGCTGCTGGCCACCGCGGTGCACTGGAAGAACCTCGGGCTGGTGGTGGTGGACGAGGAGCAGCGCTTCGGTGTGGAGCACAAGGAGCACATCACCTCGCTGCGCACCCACGTGGACGTGCTGACCATGTCCGCGACGCCCATCCCGCGGACGCTGGAGATGTCGCTGGCCGGGATCCGTGAGATGAGCCAGATCCTCACCCCGCCCGAGGAGCGGCTACCCGTGCTCACGTACGTGGGCGCGCACTCGGACAAGCACGTCGCCGCCGCGATCCGCCGCGAGCTGCTGCGTGAGGGGCAGGTGTTCTACGTGCACAACCGGGTGCGGACCATCGACGCCACCGCGGCGAAGATCCGCGACCTGGTGCCCGAGGCGCGCGTGGTGGTGGCCCACGGGCAGATGGGGGAGGAGCAGCTCGAGCAGACCGTCGGCGGGTTCTGGAACCGCGACTACGACGTGCTGGTGTGTACGACCATCGTCGAGACCGGCCTGGACATCTCCAACGCCAACACCCTGATCGTGGACCGCTCCGACCAGCTGGGTCTGTCGCAGATGCACCAGTTGCGCGGGCGCGTGGGCCGGTCCCGCGAGCGCGGCTACGCCTACTTCCTCTACGACCCGGAGAAGCCGCTCACCGAGACCGCGTACGACCGGTTGGCCACCATCGCCCAGAACAACGACCTGGGCGCGGGCATGGCCGTGGCCATGAAGGACCTCGAGCTGCGCGGCGCCGGCAACGTGCTGGGCGCCGAGCAGTCCGGCCACATCGCCGGCGTCGGCTTCGACCTCTACATCCGTCTGGTGGGCGAGGCCGTGGAGGCCTACCGCGCGATCGCCGACGGCGAGACCGTGGAGGTCGAGGAGGAGGTGGGCGAGATCCGCATCGAGTTGCCGGTCGACGCCTACATCCCGGTCGAGTACGTCGACGGCGACCGACTGCGTCTCGAGGCGTACCGCAAGCTCTCCCAGGCGCGGGCGCCCGAGGACATCGACGCGGTGGTCGAGGAACTGGTGGACCGCTACGGCCCCATGCCCGCCGAGGCCCGGCGCGTGGTGTCGGTGTCCCGGCTGCGGCTCGTGTGCCAGAAGTACAAGGTGCGGGAGATCGTGCTGGCCGGCTCCCGCCTGCGCGTGGGCCCGCTCGACCTGCTCGACTCCCAGCAGATCCGGCTCAAGCGCATGTACCCGGCCGCGCAGTACCGGGCCACGCAGAAGACCGTGCTGCTCCCGCTGCCCAAGGCGGCAGGCGCGCGTGCCGGTGCGGGCGCGGAGAAGGCGCGCGACGACGAGATGCTGCAGTACGCCGCCGACTTCCTCACAGCCATGGCCGGGGATCCGGAGGGCTCGCACCCGGTGATCCAGCCGGAGTTGGTGTCGGTGTGAGTCCCGAGTCCGGTTCCGGCTCCGACCCCCATCGAAAAGAGCGTTCCGCACA
>NZ_JAALEA010000088.1 GCF_014145145.1 Dietzia cercidiphylli | reverse complement strand
TCCGAGGAGGCGGCCCCGACCCGCATGCCCTGCACCGGGGCGACGCGACCGGCGCGGCGGGCGGGCGCCCACGCGGAGAACACGGTGACGACGAAGCCCAGCACCAGCGGGGTGATGACGGACATCGGGGTGAGTGCCAGGGTCCCGGAGGGGATCCCCAGGTCGAAGGCGTCGAGTACGGCAAAGATGACCCTCGCCAGTCCGAACCCGGCCAGCACGCCGATCGCGGACCCGACCAGACCGGTCAGCGCGGCCTCGGCCAGCACGGACCGGGTGAGCTGCCCGCGGGTCGCGCCGATCGCCCGCAAGAGGGCGAGTTCGCGGAGCCGCTGCGCCACCAGCATGGAGAAGGTGTTGTAGATGATGAACGTGCCCACGAGCAGCGCGATCAGGCCGAAGGCCACGAAGAAGTAGTTGACGAAGTCCAGGATGGTCGACAGCTGCGCGGAGAGCCTCTCCTTGACCTCCTCGCCCGTGCTCACCTCGTACTCGGGGAACTCGGCGGCGAGCGTGTCGCGCATCTCCTCCTGGCTCACGCCGGGGACCGCGCGGACGGCGACGTTGGTGGCGTTCTCCCCGTCGGTGAACAGGGCGCGGGCCTGTGCGGAGGTGAAGCCGACCCCGACGTAGCCGCCGACGTCGGTCTCCGAGGAGTACGAGCCCACGACCGTGACGTCGATCATCCCCTGGGAGGTGGTGTACACCCGCGCGGAGTCGCCGATCGAGAGTCCCGCGTTGTCCAGCACCGACTCGGGGAGGACGACCTCGCCGTCCGCGGCCGGAGCGCGCCCGTCCGAGATCCAGCTGCTGCTCCCGACGGCCTGGTCGGGCTCGACCCACTCCAGCCCCTCCGACGGGGCGCCGCCCGACTGGTAGGGCGTGCCGTCGGCGTTGAACATCACCACGGTGCCGGTCACCCCGGGGGTGACGGCCTCGACGCCCGGCAGTCCGAGGGCGCGGTCGGCGACCTCGAACGGCACCCCGGCGCCCCGGGGGTCCTCGGGTTCGATCATCGCGGACAGGTCCTGCGTGCCCTGGTCGAGCAGGCCGTCGAACGTGCTCTTGAGGGTCGAGGTGAACACCAGCGAACCGGTGACGAACGCGGTGCCGAGCACCACGGCGAGGACGGACAGGACCAGTCGCAGCTTGTGCGCCGCGATGTTGCGCAGGGACACCCGGAGCATGGGCCGGGAATGGCTGGGGGCGTGACCAGCGGCGTGGCGGGCGGCCATCACCGCTCCTCGAGCGCGCCCATGGCCGCCAGGATCTCGTCGGACGTGGGATGGGAGAGCTCACGCACGACCCGGCCGTCGGCGAGCAGCAGGACGCGGTCGGCGTAGGTCGCGGCACGCGGGTCGTGGGTGACGATGACGACGGTCTGCTGGAAATCGTCCGCCGCACTGCGCAGGATCGACAGCACCTCCGCCGACGAGGTGGAGTCGAGGTTGCCCGTGGGCTCGTCGCCGAACAGGATGTCCGGGCGCCCCACCAGCGCACGCGCGCAGGCGACGCGCTGCTGCTGTCCGCCGGACAGCTCCGAGGGGCGGTGGGACAGGCGGTCGGCGATCCCCAGCCGCCCGATCACCTCGTCGAACCACGCGCGGTCGATGGCGTGGCCCGCGATGTCCTGCGGGAGCGTGATGTTCTCCTCGGCGGTCAGGGTGGGGACGAGGTTGAAGGACTGGAACACGAACCCGATCCGGTCGCGGCGCAGCGCGGTGAGTTCCTTGTCCGCCAGGCCCACGATCTCCGTGTCACCCACGCGCACCGAACCCGAGGTCGGTCGGTCCAGACCGGCCATGCAGTGCATGAGCGTGGACTTGCCCGAGCCGGACGGGCCCATGATCGCGGTGAACCGTCCGCGCTCGAACGAGGCGCTGACGTGGTCCAGCGCGCGGACCTCGGTCTCGCCCTCGCCGTAGGTCATGACGAGGTCGGTGGCGACGGCTGCGAGCTCCGCGCCCTCCGCCCGGTGCTGGGTCTCGGCCTGCGTGGTCATCTGCTCCCCTGGATCGTGGTGGTCGACCTAAAGCATGCAGGAGTTCGGAGCGGGTGCCGATGGGGGATGGCCCGGATCTTGCGCCCGGGCCTTCCCGGACGGCCACGCCTCGAGCGACCTGCGGGTCCTGAATCGTCGTTCGGCACCGGAGACGGGGTCGGTGAACCCGATCGACTCCGCGAGTAACTGCAGTGGGTGGGAGAAGTCACCAGGGGTGATCGTCCGCACCCGCGGGTACAGGTCGTCACCGAGGATCGGCGTCCCGAGCGCGTTCATGTGGACGCGGAGCTGGTGGGTGCGCCCGGTGGAGGGCTCGAGGCGGTACAGGCCGAGCGGCGTGGCCGACCCGCCCGGGTCGGGCTCACGCACCTCGAGCAGGGTGATCCGGGTGTGGGCGTCCGGTGGGCCGTCCACCTCGGCGGCCTGCAGCACCCCGCGGGTCTTGACGATCCGGCTGGACCGCTCACGGACGTGCGGCGTCCCCTCCGGCGCGGGGGCCACGGCCAGATAGGACTTGGCGACCCGCCGGGCGGCGAAGAGGTCCTGGTAGGCGGCGCGGTGGGCGGGGTCGGCGGTGAACACCAGGACGCCCGCGGTGAGTCGATCGAGGCGGTGGGCCGGAGCGAGGTCCGCCAGCCCGAGGTCGCGGCGGAGCCGCACCAACGCGGTCTGGGTGACGTGTCCGGCGCGGGGGGTGGTGGCCAGGAAGTGCGGCTTGTCGACGACGACGAGGCGGTCGTCGGCGTGCAGGACCTCGATCCAGAAGGGCACCTCGACCTCCGGCTCGGGGGTCCGGTACGTCCACACGTCCATCCCCCGGTGCCGCCGGGTGGAGTCGGTGACGGCCACCCCGTCGGCGGTGACCACCTGACCGGAGGCGAGGGCCGCCTCGAGCTCGGCGAGCCGGTCGGGGAACCGCCGGCGCAGCTCCTCGGGGATGCTGCGGGGCCCCCGACCGGGGTCGGCCAGCCGGATTCGGACCGGGTCCACGCCGTCACGCAACGGCAGGGGCCTTCGCGGACGTCCGGACTTCGGCATATGCAGAGTCTAGTCGTTGGGCTACACTCACTTTTCGCCCCAGGCACCTCATGCGTCACTTGCATTCCAGCTGCCCCCTTCACCCCAGGAGCACCCATGATCGACGCCGTTGTCGACTTCTTCCTCTTCGGACCCGGCCGCGCCTTCCTCCCGGCGTTCCAGGGCAGCTTCAACATGGCGTACCCGCCCAACGCCCCCTTCCCCGACGAGTTCTGAGAACGCCTCCACGAACCACCCGCGGCGGTATCCTCGGGCGTATGGCTTCACTCGAGAATTCCGTGGTCGTCGGCATCGACGGTTCAGCAGCCTCGACCGGCGCCGTCGCGTACGCCGCCAACACCGCCGCGACCCGGCGGATCCCGCTCGTGCTGGTGACCAGTTACACGATGCCGGCCGCCATGTTCGCCGAGGGCATGGTCCCGCCCCAACCCGTCTACGACGAGTTGGAGAAGGAGTGCCAGCCGATCGTGGAGCACGCCAGGGCCACCGCCCTCAAGGTCGCCCCGGACATCGAGGTCTCGCACGCGATCGTCGAGGGCAACCCCTCGCAGGTCCTGATCGACTACTCCCGCAAGGCCAAGATGATCGTCCTGGGCTCGCGCGGACTGGGCGGGATCAAGGGGATGGTCCTCGGGTCGGTCTCGGCCTCGGTGGCCAGCCACGCGTTCTGCCCGGTCGTGGTGACCCGTGAGGACACCGACGACCTCGACCGCTCGGGCCCCGTCGTGGTGGGCGTCGACGGTTCCGAGGTCAGCGCCAAGGCCACCGCGTGGGCCTTCGCCGAGGCCTCTGCCCGCGACGCCACCCTGATCGCGGTGCACACCTGGATGGACCCGCAGGTCCAGGCCGCCGCCGCGGGGATCGCGCTGACCGACGAGGACTGGCGGCAGCTCGAGGAACAGCAGCTCGAGATCCTGTCCGAGCGGCTCGCCGGCTTCTCCGACCGCTACCCCGACGTGCGGATCGAGCGGTTCGTCACCCGCGATCGCGCGGTCCCGGCACTCGTGGAACAGGCGGAGAAGGCCCAGCTCGTCGTCGTCGGGTCCCACGGGCGGGGCGGATTCACCGGCATGGTCCTCGGTTCGACCAGCCGGGCGCTCCTGCAGGCGTCGCCCTGCCCGGTGATGGTCGTGCGCCCGGAGTCGCACTCGTGAGCGCCGGGGAGGACGTCCAGGTGAGGCGCAACCTCGCCGCCGACCGGTTCGAGATCGTGGTCGACGACGTGGTGGCGGGTTTCGCCGACTACAGCGATGCCGACGGCGTCAGGACCTTCCCGCACACCGTGGTGGACCCGGAATTCGGCGGCCGCGGCCTCGCCGGGCGGATGATCGGCGAGGCCCTAGAGGTCACCCGCGACGAGGGCCTGCGGGTGCGGCCCGCCTGCGAGTTCGTCGAGCGCTACGTCCAGAAGAACCCGGACTCGGCGGACCTCGCCTGACGGGTCCTGCTCACATGACACCTGAGGTGCAGGTGAGTAACGAATAAGCGACGATTAACCCCACAGAGGGTCCGACCGGAGGCGTTCGGGGCGCAAGCGTGTTCTGCTGTGGGTGCGGCTCGCACTCGGGCCGAGTACCTCTCGGGAAAGGACACACCACCATGTTGTGGAGCATCATCTCCTGGATCATCGTCGGTGGCCTCGCAGGCTGGATCGCGTCCATGATCATGGGCAAGAACGCCCAGATGGGCCTCGTCGCCAACGTGCTAGCCGGTGTCATCGGCGCATTCATCGTCGGCCTCTTGGTGTCGCTCTTCACCAGCGAAGGCGGCGGGATGCCCGAGGCCTTCTCTATCTGGGGCTTCGTCGCCGCCATCATCGGCGCGATCATCGTCATCTTCATCGTCTCGGCCATCAAGGGCCGCGGACGTTCGAGGGTCTGACCCCCGACACCAGTCGAAGCAACATCCGAACGGCCCGGCCCCGCACAGCAGGGGCCGGGCCGTTCGTCTCACGACCGGAGAGAACGAGAAGAAGGGACCGGACATGGGCCTCATAGACAAGATCAAGAACATCGGGAAGAACCCCGCCACGCTGAACTCGGCCGTCGCGAAGACCGGGGACTTCCTCAATGACAAAGCCGCAGGCAGGAACAAGGCACAGCGCAACACCGGGGCCGCCGGGCCGGACAGCAGCCCGGCCCACGACCCGGCCGACGTGCAGACCGACGACACCGTGACCGGCGACCGCCCTCCCGCTGGCGGACAGCCCACGGCCTGAGCCGGGCGATCGGTCCCGGTGTGGCCTGACACGGCACCGGTCCCGCCGAGTCCGTGGTGCCAGCCGATAGTCTGTCCCCTGTGACGAGCGCACGGTCGACCAAACCCGGACCGCGGGAGCGGCTCCTGGCCACGTCGACCCGCCTGTTCTCCACGGACGGGATCCGCGCGGTGGGGATCGACCGGATCCTCAGGGAATCCAAGGTCGCCAAGGCCAGCCTCTACAACACCTACGGTTCCAAGGACGAGCTCGTCGTGGCGTACCTGCGGGCCATGGCCGAACGCGACCGCGCCCTGTGGCAGCGACGCGCCGACGCCGCGCCGGACTCGCGCGGACGCATCCTCGCCCTGTTCGACATCGTCCGTGAGCGCGTGGAGCCCGCGACCCCCGGTTCGTGCCACCTCGCCGCCGCCATCGAGTTCCCCCGCCCCTGCACGGACGGCGAGCACGCCATCCGGGCGGCGGTGTCCGACCAGCGGGCCTGGGTCGCCTCGACCCTCCGCTCCGAGCTCGCCGGCATGGGGCTCGAGGACCCCGACAACATCGCCGACCTGGCGGACCGGTTGGCGATCCTCCACGACGGTTCCGTCACCGCCGCCATGCTCGGTGAGGTCGAGACCTCGGCGATGACGGCACGGAGCATGGCCGAGCTCATCCTGGGGATGGTCACGGAACCCTCGTGACGCGCGCGGCGGGTGTGGTGGGCGAGGTGCTGGTGACCCTCGGCGTCGTGCTGGCCCTCTTCGTCGTCTACCAGGTGTGGTGGACCGACCTGGGCGCGGCGCGCGCCCAGTCCGCCGCCGACGCCGAACTGGACCAGCGGTGGGGTGGACAAGACAACCCGCGGGGTCGCGGTACGGGCGTCGACGACGGGGACCCGGGGCTCTCCGGACTCGCCGACGGCACCGCGTTCGCCCGCCTGTACATCCCTGCGTTCGGCTCGGACTACCGGTTCGCCGTGGTCTCCGGCACCAGCGACGCGGCCCTGGAGACCGGGCCCGGGCACTACACGGAGACCCAGGACCCGGGCGAACCGGGCAACTTCGCCGTCGCCGGGCACCGGGTGGGCCGGGGATCGCCGTTCAACGACCTGGACGCCCTGCGCTCGTGCGACGCCCTGGTGTACGCCACGGCGGACCGGTGGCTGGTCTACCGCGTACTGCCCGTGGACGCCCCCGACCGCGCCTCGGCCCGCGCCCGGGCCGCCGAATGCCTACCCACGGACCTCGCCGACCGCGCGACGTCCGGCATGTACGAGGGACTGTCCGGTGTCTCGGTGGTCCGCCCGGAGGACGTGTGGGTGATCGACGCGGTACCCGGACGCGCCGAGCCCGCCTCCCCCGACCTGCTGCCCCTGGCCACGCTCACCACGTGCCATCCGCAGTATTCGGCGGCGGAACGGCTCGTGGTGCACGCGGTACTCGAACGAAGCGAGGCGCGGGTACCCGGCGAGGTCCCCGCGGAGCTGGGGGGCCGGTGATGTACGCCTGGCTCTACCGGAGGCTCCCCGGGCCCACGCCGGTGCGGATCGTGCTGGTGGTCGTCCTGGTGGCGGCGGTGTTCCTGCTGCTCATGGAGGTGGTGTTCCCCGCGGTCGAGGCGCTCATGCCGTACTCCGACGTGGCTGTCGACCCGGTCGCGGCCTCCCCGCCCGCCCCCTGAGCACGTCGGCCCCCTGACTCAGTCGGCCACCCGGGGTGCGACGAGCTCGGCCACCCGCTGGACCTTGACCGACTGTTCCTGCGTGGACTGCACCGCCAGGACCTGTGTCCCGCGGGCCAGGACCACCAGGGCGCCCCCCGGGCCGCCGGTGCGGCCACCGGTCCACCCGCCCTCGACGTGCGAGCGCTCCGACTCGCCGACCGGCGCCGAGCCGTCCACCAACTCGGTGGCCCGCTCCTCCGACTCGACCGAGTACACGGTGGTCGTGAGCTGGACGGCCCCGTCGGCGCTGTAGAAGAAGCAGGCGGCGGGGTCGACGCGGTCGTCGATCCGCACGTCGGTGGCCAGCTCGCCGTTGAGCCTCGACGCCTCGTCGACCGACAGGTACGGGCACTCCGCACTGGTCACCGGCTCGACCTGCGGGATCTCCGGCTCGCTGGTCTCCGGCGGCGCGGTCCGGATCGTCCCCATCTCCGGCGCCGGCTCGGTGTCCCCGCCGCACCCCGCCATCACGCCGAGCAGGACGACGGACAGGGGTGCGAGAAGGGTCGTGGCGGCGATACGCATGATGACCAGGATAGGACCCGACCCGCTGGGTAAGGTCATCACCACCGAACTGAGAGACCGACACTCATCGACCACCGACGGGGAGGCGCCCACATGACCGGCCCACCCACGCAGGCGCAGGGCGCCGACCGCACCGAGCATCGCCGGCGCGAGCTGCGCGAGACCATCTCCTCGGTCGCGTTGGACCTGGCCCTCGAGCGGGGGCTCGACGCCGTGACGGTGGACCAGATCGCCAAGGCCGCCAACGTGTCCCGTCGGACGTTCTTCAACTACTTCCCCTCCAAGGCCGCCGCGTGCATCCCGGACGCCTTCCCCCCGGACCGCGACGCGGTGCACCTGTTCCTCACCGACCGGTCCGTGTCCACGCTGACCGCGCTCACCCGCCTGCTGTGGCTGCAGGTCGCGATGGCCCGGCAGGAGACCCCTCTGTTCAACCGGTTCCACGACATGTGGCGGCGGGAACCGGGGATCCGGACCGAGGTGTACGCGATCCTGTCCCGGACAGAGGAGGAACTGGCCGCCCTGGTGGCCCGCCGGGAGGGCAGGGATCCCGGGTCCGTGGAGGCCGCGACGGTGGCGGCGGCGTCCATCGCGATCGTGCGGGTGGCGGTCGAGCAGTGGCGCACCGACGAGTCGCCGACCCTCCTGGAGGACCGGATCCGCGAGTCGTTCGACGCCGTCATCAGGGCGACCGAGATCCTCCCCGGCGACGCCTGACCCGTCCGGGCGGGCGTCCGCGGAA
This sequence comes from Dietzia cercidiphylli, assembly GCF_014145145.1. GTDB lineage: Bacteria > Actinomycetota > Actinomycetes > Mycobacteriales > Mycobacteriaceae > Dietzia > Dietzia natronolimnaea. Next base: position 3,596 of record NZ_JAALEA010000088.1, on the reverse strand, counting down.
CGGTCGGGATCAGGGATCGGACGCCGACGTCGTAGGATCGGCCCATGCGATCGCAGCGACCCCGTCCCGGAACCGGGGGACGAATCGCCCGGGGGTTCGTGGCGTCGGCGGCGATGGTGGCCGTGTCGGGGTGCTCCGCGCTCGGCTTCTCCGACGCCGGCGAGACGGGTCCACCCCGGATCTCGCCGGAACCCCGGCCCGACATCGCCGCGGCGATGGTCGAGGGACGACCCGCCCCCGATGCTCGGCTGAACGCGTGTGAACTCCTCGACCTGACGCCCGCCGAACTGATCGAGCTCACCGACGCCGACATGCCCGAGGTCGAGCCCATCGGCTCCGGCGATCTGGGCCTGATGTGCACCTACGGCGGTCCGGGATCGCCCGAGTTGTACGAGATGCAGCAGGCGGAGGCGGAGGCCGAGGCAGAGGCGGAGGCGGAGGCGGAAGACGGGTCGGAGACGGGAACAGGCACGGCGACAGGGACGACGGCGACCGGGACTGCCGACCCCGGGGACGGGACGGGCGAGGAGCCGGAGTCCGTGGCGGGGGCCGACACCACCACGGAGGTCAAGCCCATGCCCACGACCTCGCCCACGACCACCCGGACCACCACCGGTGAGCGGGACGAGATCCCGGACACCTTCGCGGCCGGGGTGGTCAAGCCACGTGGGGGCCCCCAGGCCGCTCTGCGCGGCCAGCCCGCGATGTTGGGGGTGCGGTACGCGTGTTCGGAGATCCGCGGAGCCGACGGGGCGTCGATCGAGGATGCACCCCCGGCCGCTCCCGAGGCGCCCGCCCCGGTCCGACCCGAACTCGATACCGCGTACATCGACTGCGTGGCGGCCCCGACCGGCGGGGGCGTCGAGGTCCACACGATCCTCATCGCGGACAACGACCTGTGGCACATCACGTTGATCAGCCCGGAGACGCCGCGTTCGCCCGATGCCGAGGCACGGGCACTGGAGGGCCTGCGCAGGGTCGCCGAGCACATCCTCGACTGAACCCGGGCCGCCCGGCGCGGAAATGGGGAACGACGCCGGAGCCCCTCAGCATCCGACGCCGTTCCCTCCTGCGGACTGCGCATCGCGCCTTCCGGAATCCACGCTCGCCTCGGAAGGCGGCGGGCCGACACCCCCCCAGGTGCCCCGGTATTCATACCGGCCCCTCGTCGTGAAGTAACAGCCCCTCGTCCGCACTTCACCTCGCCACCGCACCCCCCGGCCGGTGACTGGAAGAACTCTATGTTGCACCCGTGGCGCAGGCAAGGCCATGATCTGCGGTTCTTCTGTTGACTTTGGGTCAATAAACGGAGTCGGAGTATCTACCAGCGGTTCTGCGAGCGCCGTTACCAATGAACATTGGAACTGTCGCCCGGCGCCCCGGGGGCCGCACGGATCGGACCCGTGGAGCCCGCCCGGCGCAACGGGTACCCAGCCGCCCGCGGTCCGAGGTACTGTTACTGATGTTGCCTGTGTGGCGCATGTGATTTGAGTGAGTCGTGGCCCGACTCCACCCGCCCGAACCATCACCGCCGCCCGCCTGCCCGCGGCCGAAGGAGAAACGATGTCCCGCCGATCCCGCTTCCTCGCGACCCTCCTGGTCACGACCGGCCTCGTCGTCGGCCTGGCCCCCGCCGCGTCAGCGCAGTCCGTCGCCTTCCCCGGCCTGGAGTCGGCGCCCCTCCCCCAGCTGCCCGGGCTGGCCTCTCAACCGGTCCTCACGATCCCCGTGCCGGCTCCGCCGCGCCCCGCCGTGGAGCCGGTGGCGTCGGTCTACCCCACCCGCGACGAGACCGTGGGAGTGGCGCAGCCCGTCATGATCCGCTTCGACCGCCCCGTCGCCGACCGCGCCCGGGCGGAGGCCTCCGTGGGGATCCGCACGGCGCCGGCCGTCCCGGGCAGGTTCTACTGGGTCGGCGATTCGGAACTGCGCTGGCGGCCGCACGAGTTCTGGCCCGCGGGCACCTCGGTCACCGTGTGGGCCGGCGGGCGGGAGAACGTCTTCCGCACCGGCGACGCCGTCGTCTCGACCTACGACGACGCCACCCACCTGGTCACCGTCACCCGCAACGGCCAGGTCGTCCGGACTATGCGGGCCTCCGCGGGACGGGACGCCTACCCCACCCACAACGGGATCTACTACAACGGCTGGCGCGCCCGCGAGGTCCGGATGGACTCCTCCACCTGGGGGCTGTCCAGGACGGCGGGCGGATACGACACGACCGTCGAGAACGGGGTGCGCCTGAGCTACGACGGCATCTTCATCCACTCCGCCCCGTGGTCGGTCGCCGACCAGGGCGTCCGCAACGTCTCCCACGGCTGCATCAACCTCAGCCCCGAGGACGCGGCCTGGTACTACGACAACACCCGCAACGGCGATCCGTTCATCGTGGTGGGCGGCCCGGGACGGCAGTTCGGCGAGTTCGACGGCCAGGGGGACTGGAACTACTGAGCCGGCTGCCGGGCCGACCCCCGCGGGTCGGGGTGAAACACAATCGATATGGCGCACGACACCCTAAGAGAGTCCTCCGCCTAGTCTGAGAGGTACCCCTCGTCTCCGTCGTCCCCAGGAGTAGCAATGACCCGTTCGCCCCGGATCACGGTCCTCGCCTCGATCTTCGCCGCGGCCGCCCTCGTCCTGGGGCTCGCCCCGGCGGCGAACGCGCAGTCCGTGATGCCCCCGAGCCCGCCCGGCATCCCCCAGTTGGAGAACGCGCCGCTGCCCACCCCGCTCATCCCGGGTGTCGGGGCGATGCCGGTCCTCACCTACCCGGTGATCGGTCCCGACCGACCCGCGCCCGAGTACGGAGACGTCAACGTCTTCCCCACGCAGAACGAGATCGTCGGCGTGGCGCAGCCGGTCATGTTCTTCTTCGACCGGCCCATCGCGGACCGGGCCCGCGCGGAGGCCACGCTCGGCATCCGTACCGAGCCCCCGGTGGCGGGCAAGTTCTACTGGGTCAACAACTCCGAGGTGCGGTGGCGCCCGCACTCCTTCTGGCCGGTCAACACCTCGGTCACCGTCTGGGCCGGCGGCAAGCGGCAGCAGGCCTTCCGCACGGGTGACGCGCTGATCGCGGAATACGACGACCGCACCAAGCACATCACCGTGACGCGAAACGGCCAGCACGTGCGCACCATGCGGGCGTCGGCGGGGATGCGCGGCTGGGAGACCTACAACGGCGTCTACTACACGGGTCAGCGCGGCCGGAACGTGCGGATGAACTCCGAGGCCTTCGGGCTGCGGATCGAGGACGGCGGGTACGACTCAATCATCAACGACGCCGTCCGCCTGAGCTACGACGGCATCTACATCCACTCCGCCCCGTGGTCGATCGCCGACCAGGGCGTCCGCAACGTCTCCCACGGCTGCATCAACGTCAGCCCCGAGGACGCGCGCTGGTACTACGAGAACTCGCGCAACGGCGACCCGTTCATCGTCAAGAACGGCCCCGGGCGTCCGTTCGGCGCCTTCGACGGCCAGGGCGACTGGAACTACTGACGCGGGACGCCCGGCCTACCTCGGTGGCACGGGCGCGAGCACGCCGACGATGCCGTCCGCGGGCACGCACCGCGGCGGAGCGGACGCGGCGCCGC
>NZ_JAALEA010000087.1 GCF_014145145.1 Dietzia cercidiphylli | reverse complement strand
CACCAGTAACGCCCGCTGGGTGGCGGGGTCGGCCCACGCCGCCAGGACCTTCGCACCCGAACCCCGGCTCATGGGCAGGATGGCCCCCACGGGGACGGTGTCCCGCAGGCCGGTCGGGGGCTCGGCGGAGGCCACGCAGATCCGCCGGTCGCCGTCGCGCCGATACACCTGGACGCTCTCCTCCGTGGCCTCGCGGAGGCGGGGCAGGACCGAGGATGCGGCCTCCGCCAGGGAATCCGCGGCGTGCGCGGCGAGCTTGGCCAGGCCCGGGCCGAGGCTCCACACGCCGGCGTCGTCCCGGGACAGGAGTTGGTGGATCTCGAGGCCCACCGCGAGCCGGTGGGCGGTGGCCCGGGGGAGTCCGGTGCGCTCGCAGAGGTCGGCCAGGACGCACGGCTGCTCGGCCACCGCGTGGAGCACCGTCATGGCTTTGTCGAGGACTCCGATCCCGCTATACTGTCTCACAGTTCGACTATAGCGTCCTACATGGTGAGAATCCATCGGTTCGACACCCGGGCGTGGACTGGAGGCGTGATGAGTGTGACACCGTCCGGAGGTGCCCGGGGCCGAACCCTGGCGGAGAAGGTCTGGGACGACCACGTGGTGGTCAGGGGCGAGGGGGAGGGCGAAGCCCGTCAGCCGGACCTCATCTACGTCGATCTCCACCTCATCCACGAGGTCACCAGCCCGCAGGCCTTCGACGGACTCCGGCTGGCGGGCCGCGTCCTGCGCCGTCCGGACCTCACCCTGGCGACCGAGGACCACAACGTCCCGACCGACATCGTCGGCGGGGCCGTCAACCTCATCGCCGACCGCGTCTCACGGACCCAGATCGAGACGCTGCGCACCAACTGCGAGGAGTTCGGGGTCCGGGCGTACCCGATGGGTGACCCGGGGCAGGGCATCGTCCACATCATCGGGCCCCAGCTCGGCCTGACCCAGCCCGGCATGACCGTCGTGTGCGGAGACTCGCACACCTCGACCCACGGAGCGTTCGGCTCCATCGCGATGGGTATCGGGACGTCCGAGGTCGAGCACGTCATGGCCACCCAGACACTGTCGCTGCGGCCGTTCAGGACCATGGCCGTCACCGTCACCGGCGAACTGCAGCCGGGGGTCTCCGCCAAGGACCTCATCCTGGCCGTGATCGCCCAGATCGGGACGGGCGGGGGTCAGGGGCACATCATCGAGTACCGCGGCGAGGCCATCGAGAAGCTCTCGATGGAGGCGCGGATGACCATCTGCAACATGAGCATCGAGGCCGGCGCCCGGGCCGGGATGATCGCCCCGGACCAGACCACTTACGACTACCTGAAGGGGCGGCCGCACGCCCCCGCCGGGGAGGAGTGGGACGCCGCCGTCGAGTACTGGACCGGCCTGCGGACCGACGATGACGCGGTGTTCGACACCGAGGTGGTGATCGACGGCTCCGCCCTCACCCCGTTCGTCACCTGGGGCACCAACCCCGGCCAGGGTGTGCCCCTCGGGTCCACCGTCCCGCACCCGGAGTCCTTCGGGGACGAAAGCGACCGTGTCGCCGCCGAGGGTGCGCTCGAGTACATGGACCTCGAGGCCGGCACCCCGTTGCGCGATGTCCCGGTGGACGTGGTCTTCGTGGGCTCGTGCACCAACGGGCGTATCGAGGACCTCCGGACCGTGGCGGAGATCATCGACGGCCGCGCGGTCGCCGAGGGTGTCCGGATGCTGGTCGTCCCGGGATCGATGCAGGTGCGCCAGCTCGCCGAGCAGGAGGGCCTGGACAAGGTGTTCACCGCGTTCGGCGCCGAGTGGCGTCAACCGGGGTGCTCCATGTGTCTCGGGATGAACCCGGACTCACTCGAGCCCGGCCAGCGCTGTGCCTCGACCTCCAACCGCAATTTCGAGGGCCGCCAGGGCAAGGGCGCCCGTACCCATCTCGTCAGCCCGGCGGTCGCCGCGGCCACGGCCGTCGTCGGCCGCCTGGCCTCGCCCGCCGATCTCGAGCCCGCGAAGGGGGCCTGATCATCATGGAGCCGATCACCACCCACACCGGCATCGGGGCGCCGTTGCACCGGTCCAACGTGGACACCGACCAGATCATCCCCGCCGAGTACCTCAAGCGCGTCACCCGCACCGGTTTCGAGGACGGACTGTTCTCGTCCTGGCGAGCGAACGAACCCGACTTCGTCCTCAACCGTTCCCCGTACGACCGCGCCTCGGTGCTCGTGGCGGGTCCGGACTTCGGCACCGGCTCGTCGCGCGAGCACGCGGTCTGGGCCCTGAAGGACTTCGGCTTCCGCGTCGTCATCTCCTCGCGCTTCGCCGATATCTTCCGCGGCAACTCCGGCAAGTCCGGACTGGTGGCCGCGCAGGTCGAGCAGCAGAACGTCGACCTGCTGTGGAAGATCATGGACGAGCGTCCGGGCCTCGAGTTGACCGTCGACCTGGGGACCCGGACCGTGACCGCGGGGGACGTGACCGTCCCGTTCGAGATCGACGACTACACCCGCTGGCGCCTCATGGAAGGTCTCGACGACATCGGGCTCACCCTCCGGCAGGCCGATGCGATCGCGGAGTTCGAGCAGCGCAGGCCGACCTTCAAGCCCGTCACCACGCTGCCCGGTCGCGGCTGACCGACCGGGCACCTGGCGGCTGACCGACCGGTCCGGAGTCACGTCCGGAACGCTCCCCGTGACGGCAACGTGTGAGTATGCTTATATTTCGTATGACGCGGTGCTCTGCCGCGTCGGCGTACTCACCCTAAGGGGGATCCCTCGTGAACAAGGCCGACCTGATCGCCGAGCTGGCGGAACGGATGGACGGAGACCAGCAGCTCGCCACCGAGGCGCTGGAGAACACTCTCGACATCATCGTGCGGGCGGTGGCGGCCGGAGAGTCCATCACCATCATGGGATTCGGCATCTTCGAGAAGCGCGCGCGTGCGGCCAGGGTCGCGCGCAACCCGCACACCGGTGAGTCCATCCCGGTGCCACCCACGTACTCGCCCGCCTTCCGGCCCGGGCAGTACTTTAAGTCCGTCGTCCAGGGCACCGAGACGCTCCCGGAAGGGCGACTCGCCGCAAAGCGGTCCAGTTCACACCAGTCCTTCGGCGGTGTCGGGAAGAACGGCGTGAACCACCGCGACAAGGTCAGCTGACCGTCTGCCTCACCGCACGGGGAGCGGGCTCGGGTAGTAGTCGGCGAACACCAGGGTCCCGCCGTCGAACCCCAGCCCCCAGGCTCCGGCCTTCTTGGTCGAGGTGTCTCCCACATCGATCCCGGCCAGCCCGGCCAGGTCCCCCACGAGTCCGGGAATCGCGGTTCCCTGGGAACTCACCGCCGCGACCCCGTCGCCGCCGGCGATCTCGACCACGCGCTCGCGCGCGGTGACGGGATCATCCAGGTACGCCTCATCGCTCAGGACCGGCTCGACGGCGACGCCGACCCCGAGTTCGTCGGCCAGTGGACCCACGGTCTGCTCGCAACGCACCCGCGGGGCGCTGTGGAGCCTCCGGACGCCGAACGCCCTGAGCATCGGGACCAGGAGTTCGGCCTGGGTGCGTCCGGCCCTGTCGAGCGGGCGCGACGAGTCGTCACCGCTCCACTCCGAGCGGCTCCCCGCCTTGGCGTGCCGGACCAGCAGGAGAACCGAATCCACCGGTCGGGCCGCGGCGAAGCGCGTCAGGATCTTGCGGTCCAACGCGTACGAGACCAGATCCCGGGCCTCATCCACCGGGAGCCACCGGATCTCGTCGACCTCGGAATTCGGCTCGAAGCCGCCCCCGGACGCCAGAGCGGACCAGTAGGTGACCTCCTTCCGGGTGTTCTCCTTGAGCGGGTACGCGGTGGTCCCGATCCTGGACTCGAGAGCCGCGGAGAACCCCGTCTCCTCCGCGATCTCGCGCACCGCGGTGACGGGCAGCGACTCACCGGGATCGACCTTGCCCTTGGGCAACGACCAGTCGTCGTACCGGGGGCGGTGGACCACGGCGCAGCGGGCGGACCCCCCGTCCATGCGGTACAGGACGGCCCCGGCCGCGGGGACCACCCGGACGCTGGTCCGGCCGCCGTTCGACTTCCTGCTCATCGGTCCCGGAACCCCGCGTGGACGGAGGCCATGCGCTCCTGGTGGTCGACCGAGTCGGACCGGTCCCCGGGGGCGGGCATCCGCGCCCACGAGGCGTCAGGCCTCAGATGGAAGCTGCGCGTGGCCGGGTCGAGGGCGGAGTCGAAGATGCGGTGGATCTGACCCTTGAGCCGGGGGTCGGTGACGGTGGTCATCACCTCGACCCGGCGGTCGAGGTTCCGGTGCATCATGTCGGCGCTGCCGATGAGCACCTCGTCCGCCCCGCGGAAGTTGAGGATCCGCGAGTGCTCGAGGAAGCGTCCGAGGATCGAGCGGACGTGGATGTTCTCGCTGAGCCCGGGGACACCGGCGCGCAGGGCACAGATCCCGCGGACCACGATGTCGACCTGCACGCCCGCCTGCGAGGCCCGGTAGAGGGCGTCGATGATCTGCTCGTCGACCAGCGCGTTGGCCTTGAGCCGGATCCCCGCCTCGCGACCCTCGGCCGCGAAGCCGATCTCGCGGTCGATCCGCTCGATGATCCCCGAGCGGATCCCCTCGGGGGCCACGAGCAGTCGTCGGTACTTGGAGACGTTGGAGAACCCGGTGAGGTGGTTGAACAGGTCCGTCAGATCGGACACGACCTCCTCGTCCGCGGTGAACAACCCCACGTCCTCGTACAGGCGGGCCGTCTTGGGGTTGTAGTTCCCGGTGCCGATGTGGGCGTAACGCTGTAGCCGGTCGCCCTCCTTCCGGACCACCAGGCAGGTCTTGCAGTGTGTCTTGAGTCCCAGCAGGCCGTACACCACGTGGACACCGGCCTGTTCGAGCTCTCGCGCCCAGCGGATGTTGTTCTGCTCGTCGAAGCGGGCCTTGATCTCCACCAGTGCGACGACCTGCTTGCCGGCCGCCGCGGCGTCGACGAGAGCGTTGACGATGGGGGAGTCGCCGGAGGTCCTGTACAGGGTCTGTTTGATCGCCAGCACGTTCTCGTCCGCAGCAGCCTGTTCGATGAACCGCTGGACGGTGGTCGCGAACGAGTCATACGGGTGCTCGACGAGGACGTCGCCCTCCTGGAGGGACGCGAAGATGTTCCGGGCGGTCTCACGCTCACCGAATGCCGGGGGGGTGGCGGGGACCATCGCCGGATCCTTGAGGTCGGGCATGTCCAGGCCGTGGATCTGCCACAGCCCCGTCAGATCGAGCAGTCCCGAGAACCGGATCACGTCCTCGGAGTCCACGTCGAGTTCGTGCTGGAGGATCCGGAGCATCCGCGGCGTCATGTCCTCGGCGATCTCCAGCCGCACGGCGGAGCCGAAGCGGCGGCGGGCGAGCTCGCGCTCGAGCGCCTGCAGCAGGTCCTCGTCACGGTCCTCCTCGACCTCCATGTCCGCGTTGCGGGTCACGCGGAAGACGTGGTGCTCGACCACCTCCATGCCCTGGAACAGGTCGCCGAGGTGGGCCGCGATGATCTCCTCGGCGGGCACGAACGAGTACTCGTCCTCCGCGTCCCGGGCGACCCTGACGAACCGGGGCACGTTGTGGGGGATCTTGACCCGGGCGAAGTGCTCCTGCCCCGAACCGATGTCGCGGATGATCACCGCGAGGTTGAGGCTGAGTCCGGAGATGTAGGGGAAGGGGTGCGCCGGGTCGACGGCGAGCGGCGTGAGGACGGGGAAGATCGAGTTCCTGAACAGCTCCGCCAGGGAGAACCGCTCGTCGGCGGTGAGCTCGCCCCAGGGCAGGATCCGGATCCCGTGTTGCTCGAGTTCGGGTCTGATCTCGTCGTGGAACAACCGGGTCTGCTCGTCGCAGAGCTCGCGGGTCCGGACACTGATCCGGCCGAGCTGCTCGGCGGGCGTCTGGCCGTCGGCGGATCTGACCGACAGACCCGTCTTGTCGCGGCGCTTGAGGCCGGCCACCCGCACCATGTAGAACTCGTCGAGATTCGACGCGAAGATCGCGAGGAACTTGGCCCTCTCGAGTAGCGGCAGGTCCTTCTCGCCCGCCAGGGCCAACACTCGTGCGTTGAAGTCGAGCCAGCTGAGTTCTCGGTTGAGGTAGCGGTCACGGGGTCGGGGGAGTTGCTCGAGCACGGGGTCGTCTGCGGTCACCGGACCATTGTGGCCGATACCCCGGCGGAGTGAGCACGTTGACTCAGAGAGGGGGTCCTCAGGACGGCCGCGGTGGCCTCACCGACGGCCCGTCCGGTCAGTGCCCGGACATCCTCGGGGGTGTCGACGTCGCGACCGGCCGCGCCCGAGGGGTCGGCCCCGTCGAGCGGGACGGCACCCCCCTCGGACAGGTGCCGGGCCGCGGAGCCGGGTCCGAACCGGGGCACGCGTGCTCCGGC
>NZ_JAALEA010000086.1 GCF_014145145.1 Dietzia cercidiphylli | reverse complement strand
GCCGCGCGGTCCAGCGGCAGCCGGTCGTCGGCGGCGAGCCGGTCGACGAGGTCGGGCTCGCGGCCCTCCTCCCGCATCGCCAACGCCACCGCCACCGCGTTCTCCTTGATCGCCTCGTGCGCGACCTCTCGGCCGACCCCGGCCCGGACGGCCGCCATGAGGACCTTGGTGGTGGCGAGGAACGGCAGGTAGCGCTGGAGCTCCTTGTCGATCACGGCCGGGTACGCCCCGAACTCGTCGAGCACGGTCAGGAACGTCTCGAACATGCCGTCCAGCGCGAAGAACGCATCCGGCAGAGCGACACGACGCACCACCGAGCAGAAGACGTCGCCCTCGTTCCACTGCGCGCCGGCGAGCTCGGCGGCCATGGAGCCGTACCCGCGGAGGACCACCTGGAGCCCGTTGACCCGCTCGCAGGACCGGGTGTTCATCTTGTGCGGCATCGCCGACGACCCGACCTGGCCGGGCTGGAAACCCTCGGTGACCAGCTCGTGTCCGGCCATCAGCCGGATCGTGTGGGCCAGCGAGGACGGGCCGGCGCCCAACTGGACCAGCGCGGAGACGACCTCGTGGTCGAGGGACCGCGGGTACACCTGGCCGACCGAGTCCAGGGTCCGGGAGAAGCCCAGGTGCCCGGCGATGCGGCTCTCGAGCTCCGACATCTTCCCGGCGTCGCCCCCGAGCAGGTCGAGCATGTCCTGCGCGGTGCCCATCGGGCCCTTGATACCGCGCAGGGGGTACCGCTCCATCAGTGAGTCGACCCGCTCGAGCGCCAACAGCAGCTCATCGGCCGCGGAGGCGAAGCGCTTGCCCAGGGTGGTGGCCTGCGCGGCGACGTTGTGGCTGCGGCCGGCCATCACCTGGTCGCGGTGCGCCACCGCGTGCTCGGCCAACCGGCGAACCGCTGCCACCCCGCGGTCGCGGACCAACTCGAGGGAGCGGATCACCTGGAGCTGCTCGACGTTCTCGGTGAGGTCCCGGCTCGTCATTCCCTTGTGGATCTGCTCGTGTCCGGCGAGGGCGTTGAACTCCTCGATCCGGGCCTTGACATCGTGCCGGGTCACCCGCTCGCGCTCGGCGATCGACGCCAGGTCCACGCGATCGATCACGGCCTCGTAGGCCTCGATCACACCGTCGGGAACGGTGACTCCCAGATCACGCTGAGCGCGCAGGACGGCGATCCACAGCTGCCGCTCGAGCACGATCTTGTGCTCGGCGGACCACAGAGTGGCCAGGTCGGCGCTCGCGTAGCGCGAGGCGAGGACGTTGGAGATCCGGGGCTTGGTGGCCCGGGCGGGTACGGCGTTCTGGGCGGTCACGCCCCCAGTATCGCAGCCCGGTCAGGAGATCATCGAGCCGCCGGTGGACCCGGCGAGGATCTCGCGCGCGTTGAGGTAGACCTGATCCACCGTCAGCGGCGCCTCGAGCAACAGCCACGGGCGGGTGATGTAGACGATGGTGGTGATGATCTCGGCGGAACCCATGCGCCGACGTTAACCCGTGGGCGGCTGACGCGGGACCAGTACGGCCTCCAGCCGGTCCATCGCCTCGGCGATCTCGGCGGTGTCCCCGGCGAAGCTCAGGCGCACCGTGTGCCGACCGTCGACGGTGTCGAAGTCGACGCCGGGTGTCAGCGCGACCCCCGTGCGCTCGAGGATCTCGGCGCACCACGCCACCGAGTCGTCGGTCCACTCCGAGACGTCGAAGTAGGCGTAGAAGGCGCCGTCGGGAGGTGCGGTCTCCCCCACTCCGAGACCGGCGAGCCGGCGGAGTACGAGCTCGCGGTTCCGGGCGTATCGCTCCACGTGGGAGTCGAGCTCGGCGGCCGAGGCCTCGGTGAACGCGGCGACGGCGGCGAACTGGGCGTGCGCCGGCGGGCAGATGGTGAGGTTGCCGATGAGCCGGTCCACGGGGGCGCGCAGGTACCGCGGCAGCAGCATCCACCCGATCCGCCACCCGGTCATGGAGAAGTACTTGGACACCGAGCCCATCACCACGGACTCACGGCTGGTCCGCCACGCGCTCGCGCACTCCCGGCCGTAGGTGACACCGTGGTAGATCTCGTCGCTGACCAGCAACGTGCCGTTGGCCTCACACCAGTGCGCGAGGGCGGCGAGTTCGGCGGCGTCGATGATCGTCCCGGTCGGGTTGGCGGGGCTGGCCACGATGAGGCCGGCGGGTGGGTGGCCCAGCTCCACCGTGACCGCCTCGAGCTGCGCGACCGTGGGTTGGTACCGGGTCCCGGGCCCGCAGGCGATCTCGTGGACGCGGCAGCCCAGGGCCTGGAGGGTGTTGCGGTAGGCGGGGTACCCGGGGCGGGCCATGACGACGGTGTCGCCGGGGTCGAACGCGGCCAGGAAGAGCACCGTGAATCCGCCGGAGGATCCGGTGGTGACGACGACGTCGTCGGCGGTCACCTCGACACCGTCCACCCGCCGGTGGTGGTCCGCGATCGCCTCCCGGAGCGGTCGGATTCCGATCGCCTCGGTGTAGCCGAGGATCTCGCCGTCCACCGCGCGCCGTGCGGCCTCCAGCACCGGCCCGGGCGCCGGGGTCGAGGGCTGCCCGGCACACAGGGAGATCACGTCGCCGTGGGTCTCCTGACGCCGCGCCGCCGCGGCCAGGACACTCATGACGTGGAACGGCTCGACGGCCGACCTGAGAGAGGGGGTACGCGCGACGCTCATGCCCCCGACGCTATCGCCCCCGTCAGGAGGTCAGTCCGAACACCCACACCAGGAGGGTCATGGTGACGAGCGTGATGAGCACGATCCCCACGAGGTTGAGCCACACCCCGCCGCGGATCATCTGGCCGATCGCCACGTATCCGGATCCGTACGCGATGGCGTTGGGCGGGGTCGCCACCGGCAGCATGAACGCGCAGGTGGCGGCCAGGGCGACCGGGACCGCCAGCAGCATCGGGTCGAGCCCGAGACCCAGCGCCACCCCACCCGCGACCGGCAGGAACGTCGCGGCGGTCGCGGTGTTGCTGGTCAGTTCGGTCAGGATGAGGACCCCGCCGGCGGCGACGACGACCAGCAGGACGACCGGCAGGCCACCGAGGGCGGCGGACTTCTCACCGATCCAGTCGGTGAGCCCGGACCCGGAGAACTGGGCCGACAGCGCCAGCCCGCCGCCGAAGAGCAGGAGCACCCCCCAGGGCAGGGCGAGCGCGGCCTCCCACGTCAACAGGCGAACGCCACGCGCGGTGCCGGCGGGGAGCAGGAACAGCACGAGTCCGGCGATCAACGCGATCCCCGCGTCGGAGACGGGCGGGTCCTCCCACACCAACGGCACGGTCACCCACGCGACGGCGGCGGCGACGAACACGGCCAGGACGCGTTTCTCGCCCGACGAGATGGGGCCGAGGCTGCGCAGCTCGTCGTCGAACAGTTGCCGCCCCCCGGGGATCCGCTCCACCTCCGGCTTGAACAGCACCTTGGTGAGCAGGAACCAGGCGACCAGGAGCATCACGATCGACAGTGGGAGACCCACCATCATCCACCGGCCGAAACCCAGGATGATGCCGTGCTCGCTCTCGAGGTAGCCGGCGAGCAGGGTGTTGGGCGGGGTTCCGATGATCGTCGCCAGCGATCCGATCGACGCGGCGTAAGCGATGCCCAACATGAGGGCGGTCCCGAAGTTCGACCGGATGACGGCCTTCTTGACCTCGTCGGACGTCGGGTCCGACGAGGAGTCCATCCGGGGCATCGACCCCTCGGGGTCGTCCTCCTGCCCTCCGGACCCGTTCCCGCCCAGTTCGGAGGCGAGCATGAGGACGGAGACGCCGATCGGCAGCATCATCACGGCCGTGGCGGTGTTGGACACCCACATGCTCAGGAAGCCGGTCGCGATCATGAACCCGGCGATGACCCGTGTCGAGCGGGTGCCCATCGCCCGGACCGTCAGCAGGGCGATCCGTCGGTGCAGGTTCCACCTCTGCATGGCGATCGCGATGAGGAATCCGCCCATGAACAGGAAGATGATGTTGTTGCCGTACTGGGCGCCGACGTCGTCGACCGAGATGTCCTGACCCAGCACCGGGAACGCGATGAGCGGCACCAGCGCCGTGGCGGGGATGGGGATGCACTCGGTCATCCACCAGATCCCCAGCAGCACCGCCACGGCAGCGGTCAGTCGCGCGTTGTGCTCCAGGTCCCCCGGCATGACCGTGTAGACCAGCACCGCGGCCGCGACCCCGGCGACGGTCCCGACCACACTGCGGACGAACTCGCCGCGGGGCACGGCGCCGTCGCGCTCACCGGGCGACTTCTGCTCGATCTCCGCGCCGCGGTCCGGGTCCGGGTCCAGGCCGCTCAGGTGGGGGGCCATGACCATACTCCGGCCCCTCGGCCGATCACGGTCGCCGGTTGCCATCGCCTTCTCCGTCGCGCGCCACGCGTCCCGGAGCGGCCCCCCGGGACATTCGTGTACTCACCGTAAACGGGATCCCGGCGCGGGTCAGCCGATCAGCCCCCGAGCGACCCCAGCGGCGCCGAACCGAGCGCCCCCGAGCCCATCGAGAGCGACCCGTCGGGGGCCACCTCGAGGCCGAACACGGCCAGCTCGCGAGCCGGGCCGCCGGCGTC
>NZ_JAALEA010000085.1 GCF_014145145.1 Dietzia cercidiphylli | reverse complement strand
ATCTCCGCGTGTCCACCAGAACGGGAACGGTCCAGGCCTGGGCCTTGCAGGTTGGGCAAGCGAACGGCAACGTGTCGGCGATGAACTTCTCTTCGTACGGGGTGGTCATGCTGCGGCTCCCGCCTGGATCGGGTCGGTGCCCTGGTACCCCTTCACGTCCTCGGCTGGTCGAAGTTCCCCATGCGGCAACATGACGGCGGCGACGACGCGGGTGCTGCCCTGGTCGTTGGTCTGGATCAGGACTGCGGGGCACGGCTCGGAGTAGTACCGGTTCGCGCTTGTCTGGAAGGTGTTGACGTAGTCGGTGATCGGGGTGACTGCGGTGGTTGTCCATGCGGACGAGTTGGTGCTCATGCGGCGCGCTCCTGGTTGCTGATCTTGATGGCTGCGTTCTCGGTGATGCACTCCACGCATCGGCCTGTTGTGCCGATGATCGTGCGGTGGGTTGGGCACCGAGGCACGTCGTCATAGGGGGTCGTAGGCGGTTCAGCTAATTCAGCAGAATCAGCAGAATTCGGGTTTTGCTTAATTCGCTTAATTTGCTGAGGGGGGTCGGCGTCGAACACGCTGTGGTGAACGCGGTACTTCTTTGCCGGTGGCCTGCCTGGTCCGGGCTTGCGTTCCGGCTCAATCTCGAAGAGGTATCCGAGGTCGACAAGTAGTTCCACGACAGGCTGAGCGACTTCTCTGGTCGGTAGCCACGTGGGTGCCGCGCCGATCAGGTCTCGCAAGGAGAACCAGTCGAGTTCCTTGCGGCGGATGAGACTGACTACGCGGCGTGCGAGTGCGTGGGTTGCCGCGCCATCGGAGAGTCCGTCGAAGACTCGGGTGGCGTGTGCGGTGAAGTACTTGGCGAGGATGATCCCGGCGTCCATCGCGTTACCGGAGATGGTGGTGGAGTTACTGTCGGTGGCTGCATGAAGCAGGCCGGCCATGCGAACCGCTGCGCCGACCACCTTGGAGGCCCACGCCTGCATGTGAGCCAGCGACCCACCCGGCCCTAGCTCTCGTTCGACCTCTTCGGCGTACACCAGCCGCGCCTTATCGGCTTCTGGGGACAGGGTGAGGGTTGTGGTCACCCCGGACTTGCGGGCGTCATAGGCGAGCGAATAGAGGGTGTTCCGGTACCCCTGAGCGATGTGCTCCGATACTGGCTCGGGATCGACGCTGCGGCGGCCAACCATTGACGGGGGCCACGAGTACATGAAGCGAGCCATGAGGCCGGAACCCACGAAGGCACGGTTGTTCAACGCCTCGGCGAGGATGGGCGGCTGGATCATAATTCCCACCGTCAGCGCCGGGTCTTCAACGAACTCGGATTGCCGGCCCTTGCGGTCAACGCGGATCGGGTCGCCAGCGTGCGCCATGAGGACGTTCGTGATGTCAGTGTTGGGTGAGTATCGGCCCGACAGTTCGGTGAACAGTCCACCTTCGGACGACAGGATGGCGAACCGTCCACCTTGCTCGGCCATGAGTGAGTCGAGTGCTTCGACGGTCACGTCGTCGCCGATGATGCGGGGCGGTGCCAGAATCTTCATGGCTTCGGCTTGGCCGGCTGCGGAGATGGCTGCCGACATGAGTTCGTCACGCTTCACCGGGTCGGATGCGTTTCCAGCGTCTCGCTTAGCCTTCTCGGCGTAGCGTTCGGCGATGTCTCGCTGCGTGGCCTGTTCAAGAAGTCCAGGCGCTAGTTCCTGGTAGAGGTCTCGCTCTACCTCACGCACGGGCGCGGTAGCTGCCTTCATCACCGAGGACTTGCGCTCGCCTGAGCCTGCGATCACGGCGATGAACAGGTGTACAGGTTCGCTGTATCCGGGGCGAACCTGGACCTGGTAGAAGCCTCCAGCGGCAGCGGATAGGGCTGCAAGGGCTGCGCCACCGGCTAGTCCTGGCGCGGTTTGTGTGGACTCTGCGAGGGCGTGAACGAACGCGCCTATCGGCTTCGGGAGGGCGTAGAAGGGGAAGTCTGGGGTGTCGACCTCACGCGCCAACGGAGTCGGCACCCCTTCAGCGAATTCAGCGAATTCAGCGCTATTGGGGTCGGTGCGGTCTTCGAGCATCAGGTACGGCTCGGGGGTCACAGCGGGTTCTCCTACCTAACCCGGACTGGTACGATCCAGGTATTCGTTTGGTTTAAACGGTCCCTCGATGCGTGTCGGCGCGAGGGGCCGTTTTTCTTGTCCATGGCAGGCGGACGCGGTAGGCGTCCTCATAGATGTCTTGCTAGGCGGCTGGTCGGATGTCGCCGATCAGCGCGTCGAGTTCATCGAGGTCGATCAGCGTGAGGCGGCGGTCGCGGGCCGGTTTGTAGCGGGTGAGACTGCCGTCGGCGAGGCGGTCAAATATCCATTTGCGTGAAGCTTTGGCGCGTGCCGCCGCTTCTACCGGGGTGCCGAACTTGCGAGGCTCGGGAGGAGGCGCGGTCGTTGTCATGGGCTTATGGTCGCAACACGCGCGGGGTCTGAGTCGCACGCAAATTCACGGCTCTGCCAAGGCTTCGGCGATGGCGTCGAGAAGCCGCTCCCGGTCGGCCTCTGTGAGGTGCGACCGAATAACTGCCACGTCGTCTTGGAGGCGCAGGAACTCCGCCTCCACAAGCCGCCGCGCTACGCCGATAGGCAGGCCGTGCAAGCGGTGGACCTCCAGAGCGATGCCCCCTGTCGAGTGCCAACTCACGACGATCCGCCCCACAACTGGTCCTGAAGGCGCTCCCGCTCCAGTCGGCGCTCCGCATAGATCGACGCGGCCGTCAACAGTTCCTCGGCCAGGATGTCCCCTGCCACGTAGGCGTGCGCCTGGTCGTGGACCAGCATCGCGGCACTTGACTCGCGACGGCACACCCTGTCGATGTCCTCACGGGCACTCATGCCGCACCGTCGACAATCGCGCTGTACTGGTCCTGGATCGCCACGAACTTGTCCATCGTGGACTGGTCTGGCACAGGCCCTGCGAACTCAAACCCGTCCATCAACTGCCACAACTCGTGCGCCCTGGAACGCTCATCCTCCGTCAGCGACAGCAAGTGATCGCGCTCACGAAGATGCAGTTGTAGTCGATCCAGCAGGCGGTCGGCCCGGTGAGGCTCGTCCACGATCTGCGATTTCCAGAATGTGATGTCGTCGGCCAGGGCTGCCAGTCTCTTGTCCACGATGCTCATGCCGCACCCCCTGCGGTCTGGACTGTCTGAGCATCAAGCCACGTTGCAACGTCCTCGGCCCGGTACCGGATGAGACGCCCGACCTTCACATAGTTCGGGCCGATGTCCTTGTGCCGCCATTCCGCGAGTCGCTGGACGCTGACGTCTAGGTGCTCCGCCACCACCGGGGGCGCGAGCAGTCGGTTGGGATTCATGCTGTCCACCTTCCAATCTAGATTGACCTTGCTTGTCCATCCTATGCACAGTACCGTTGTCCTGGCTAGCGGCTAGCCAAAATCCACGTACGTTTGCCATGTGGCAGACAAAGCGAATGGCTGGGCCGAACAACTCATCGCGAGGATCGGAACCGGAGTGAAGAAGCGCAGAACAGAACTGGGACTAAGCGCCCAAGCAGTTGCAGACCGCACTGCCGAGGCCGGCCACCCAATCGGTCGGGGTGCCATCGCCAGAATGGAAACCGGCAGTCGCGGAACAGTCGACGTCGCCGAACTCGTAGTTCTCGCCAACGTCCTGGAGGTGTCCCCCGCCGCACTCCTCTGGCACGACGCACCAGACACCCAGGTCGAACTCTTCCCCGATGTGCACGAGTCCGCAGGTACCGCGTTCCGGTGGACAGTTGGCGAGCTGCCACCCAACACGGAAGAATCCGCCCGCCAATACTCCAGACTCCAAGTGCTGCGGCGTCTACTTAATGCCCGCTACGTGCTGACCAAGTTCTCCAAGCAACGGCACCCCAGGCACGGGAAGAACGCGGTCGAACCCTCGCCGGAGGACGTGGCCGCTGCATACGATGCGATCCACAAGGCGGAAGCGGAGGCCGCGGCCGCCGGCTGGACAGTCCACGGATACAAGGCGGGCACCGATGGCTAGGCGTCGACTCCGCGTAGGAGAACTCGGAGAAGTCCGGGTCAGGCAACTTGGCCCGCGTTCCTACCGCGCATACGTCAATGTGCGCTGCCGCGACGACCAACTACGGCAAGTCCAGGCGGACGGCGAGTCCGTCGAGAAGGCACGCGCTGCTGTTCGTATCGCTGCCAAGCGTCGCGCCGGCGTCATCGAGGACGGCATCGGCCCACAGACGAAACTGTCGAAGGTGATCGACCTTTGGATCGACGGGAAGCTGGAAGCCGGTGAGATCGCCGTACAGACGGCAGAAACATACCGTGCTGACGCCCGCGCCATGTCCGGCGACAAGGGCGGCATCGCGGACATGCGGCTGGAGGATTGCACCGCTGAGATTGTGCAGACGTGGTTGAAGGATGTGTCGACGTCCCGTCCCGGTTTGGCTAAGAGGTTCAAGGTCATCGTGCGTGGGGCGTTCGCTCTCGCCGATGAACGGGGGGCGAACCTGGATCGGCCCGACCCTGTAGGCCAGGTGCGGTTGACTCGCTCCAAGCGGACAGCACCACGCGCCGCCACCCTCGATGACCTCCAGGCGATACGGCGTCGGATCGCGGCATGGCAGGCGAGCGAGGACCGCACGTCGCGGGGTGGCCGGCCACGCTGGCAACACACGGGGCACGCGCTGGACATCATGCTGGCGACCGGATGCCGCATCGGCGAACTGCTGGCGCTCACATGGGATGACGTCGACCTCACGTCCACTCCCCCCACGGTCACAGTGTCAGGGACCATCATCCGGCTGGAGGGCACGAAGGCCGAAGGCGGCGGCTTGGTTCGTCAACCGACCCCTAAGACTGCGAGCGGCTACCGGACGGTGGCGCTGCCACGGTTTGCCGTCGACGCCCTCATGGCGCTGAAGGTGAACGCGCCGCGCTCCGATCAGAACCTTGTGTTCGTCAACGCCGTGGGCGGACCAATCGACCCGCACAACTGGCGGCGGAGGTGGCGTGAGATTCGGGGCGACGAGTACGCCTGGATTACTCCCCACACGTTCCGGCGGACGGTGGCGACGCTCGTGGACCGGGAGGTCGACGTTGAGTCTGCGGCGGCGGTGCTCGGCCACTCCGGTACTGCGGTGACGAAGAAGCACTACGTCGAGCGGGCGTCGGTCGCGCCGGATATGTCGCTGGTCTTGGATCAGCTCGGCCCCCGCGACGTTAGTACGGGATAAGTGCTGGATCGGTGAACCCATAACCGACCAACAAAAACCCCCGCCGGCCTCATTAGTGCAGGTCAGCGGGGGTTTTCTCTTGTGCGCCCGAAGGGACTCGAACCCCTAACCTCTTGATCCGTAGTCAAGTGCTCTATCCATTGAGCTACGGGCGCATTATTCATCTGTCGTGCCAGTTCAACCGGTCACCCGGTGCTCCGGCATGGCGGAGGCGAGAGGATTTGAACCTCCGGTCCCCTTTAAGGAGGACAACTCATTAGCAGTGAGTCCCATTCGGCCGCTCTGGCACGCCTCCTGGAGGCTCTGCTGAGCCAACGAGGGATAACAGTACACACCGGTCGGCGCGGTGCGCAAAACGGCCGGACAGCCCGCCGTCATCCGGTGGTCCTACTCTGTACGCATGTCCCCCGACGTGCGCACCGACCTCGACGCCATCCCCTCCTACGTTCCCGGCGCCACCGTCCCGGGAGCGGTCAAACTGGCCTCGAACGAGACCACCGCGGGACCGCTGCCGAGCGTGGCGGCGGCCATCGCGGACGCCGCGGCCGGGGTGAACCGCTACCCGGACATCACCGCCGGCGCGCTGGTGTCACGGTTGTCGGAGTTCCTCGGGATCCCGTCGCGGAACATCACCGCGGGCTGCGGCTCGGTGGCGCTGTGCCAGCAGCTCGTCCAGGCGGTGTGCGCACCCGGGGACGAGGTCCTCTACGGCTGGAGATCGTTCGAGGCGTACCCCATCATCGCGCGGATCGCGCACGCCGTCCCGGTCCCGGTCCCGAACCGGGCCGACGGCACCCTGGACCTCGACGCGATCGCCGACGCCGTGACCGGCCGGACCCGGCTGATCTTCGTCTGCACCCCCAACAACCCCACCGGACCGGCGGTCTCCCACGCCGAGCTCACCGCGTTCCTCGACCGGGTTCCGGAGCGGGTCACGGTGGCGCTGGACGAGGCGTACTACGAGTACGTCCGATCCGAGGACCCGGTCGACGGGGTGGCCGAGTCCATGGCCAGGCCCAACGTCGTGGCACTGCGTACGTTCTCCAAGGCGTACGGCCTGGCGGGGCTGCGCGTGGGCTACCTGACCGGGCCGGCGGACCTGATCACATCGGTGGGGAAGATGGTCGTCCCGTTCTCGGTGAGCTCGCTCGCCCAGGCCGCCGGGATCGCCTGCCTCGACGCGGGCGACGAGCTCCGCGCCCGCACGGATGCGGTGGTGGCCGAACGCACGAGGGTCCGGGACGCGCTGATCGATCTCGGCCATGCCGTGCCGGAGAGCCAGGCCAACTTCGTGTGGCTGCCGCTCGGTGACGCCGCGGCCGAATTCGACTCGCACTGCCGCGGCCACCTCGTCGTCACCAGGTGCTTCGCCGGCCACGGGGTGCGGGTGACGATCGGCGACCCGGTCGAGAACGACCGCCTCCTGGACGCCGCACGCGCTTTTGTGACCGGAACGTGACTGTTCCGGCGGGCTCCCGTGACCTCACACCGGCACAGTGGGCAAGGTTCGCGTGCGCAGAGCGGTGCTCCCGCTGGTGATCACGCGTGTCAGCGACGGATCGACACCGAAGGACATCGAAGGAGCCGGATGAGACAGCAGAGTTCATGGGACGACATGAACTCCTCGCTGGTCGGCACCCGCGTATGGTCCGGCTCACCATCCCCGGCGGACCACCACGGACCGGGCTCCCCCTCGCTCCGCCGGACCGCGATCGTCACGCTGGCGATCGTGGCCATCGGCGCCCTGGTCCTCACCCTCGCCGCCACCCCGCTCGCCGGTGCCCGCACCGGCGAGTCCGGCCGACCCTGGACGCCCTCGGAGGAGACGCAGTCGGTGCGCATCCTCGGCATCGGCGAGTTCTCCGGTGCGTTGACCCGGCCGGTGGGGTTCCAGGGCCAGCTCCGGGACGGCTCGGGAAACGTTCGGCCGGCGGGCGGTGGGGCCCACCTGGCCGCCACGGTGGGCAAGCTGCGCGACCAGGCCGGTGACGCGATGCTGCTGGCCACCGGTGACTCGATCGGTGGGACCGCTCCGGAGGCGGCGCTGCTGGGCGACCGGCCGACGATCGAGTTCTTCAACCGTCTCGGCGTGGACGGCGCCGGAGTCGGGCGGCGCGAGCTCGAGAAGGGGGCCGACCACGTCCGCTCCCTGGTCCGTCCGGGGTGCCGCACCGAGCAGGACTGCCGGGTGGACCCGCCCCTGCCACCGTTCCGCGGCGCGGCCTTCCCGTTCCTGGCCTCCAACGTCGTCCCCTCCCCCGACGCGGCTCCCACCTTCCCGTTCGCGATCCACCGCATCGGCGACGTCCGCGTGGGGGTCGTGGCCGTCACCCTCCCCTCCGACAGCGCCCCGGAGACGACGACCCGGCTCGCCGACCCGGTCAAGACGGTCAACGAGACCGTGGAGGCGCTGCAGTTCCTCGGCGTGGAGGCGATCGTGGGCCTGGTGCAGTCCACCACCGTGCACGGCAACCTCGACCCCGGCGCCTGCCCCGACGAACTCACCGAGCTGGACCTGGTCAAGCGCCTGGACCCCGCCGTCGACGCGCTGATCGTCGGCGCCTCGGGCGGTCCCGCGACCTGCCGGGTGCGGGACGCGGAGAACGACGAGCGGGTGGTGGTGGCGCCTGCGTCCCACGGTCGGTCGGTCACCGTGGTCGACCTCGCCGTCGACCCCGCCACCGGCGACGTGATCCGCCCGCAGACCTCGGCGTTCAACCAGACGGTGAACCTCGACATCGAACCCGACCCCGGCACCGAGGAGCTCGTGCGCCAGGCCGGTGCCGCCGCCGCACCGGCGGCCCGCACCCCCCTGGGCTCCGCCACCGAGACGATCACCCGGCGGATGGACGCCAACGGGGAGTCCCCCCTGGCGGACGTCATCGCCGACTGCCAGCTCCACGCCACGCGGGGCCGTGGCGCACAGCTCGCGCTGTCCAACCCGGACTCGCTGCGCACGGACCTGCCGCAGGGCCCCCTGGACTACGCGACCCTGCACACCGTGCAGCCCTACGGCGACCGCCTCTACCTGGTGACCGTGACCGGCGAGGAGCTCCAGGCGGCGTTCGACCACTTCGCCGACGACATCGGCGACAACGGCCCGGCGGTCTCGTCCAACGTGAGCTACACCGTGGATGCCCGTCGACCGGTCGGTGCCAGGGTCACCGAACTCCGCGTCGACGACGAACCGGTCGATCCGGCCCGCGAGTACACCGTCGTGGTCAACGAGTTCCTCGCCTCACCGGAGTTCAACGGTTCGCCCCTCGCCGAGCGCGGGGATCGCCGTGAGGCCGGCCTCACGGACATCGACGCCCTGCTCCGGTACGTGGAGGACGAGGGCCCGCTGAGCGCACCTGAACCCGGACGGGTCCGGGTCGTCCGGTAGCGACCACCTCTCACACCGGGGGTCTCTTAGTATTTTCGCGGCGCGCATTCTAAGATCGATTTCACTACTCGATCCGGGCCCCCCACCGGACCGACGCGATCGGCCGAAGCGTGCAGCACAAGCCGGTCCACCCTCGACCTGAACTCTTCCTGAGAAACTGGGTGCCCATGCCACAGCGACGACGTTGGTCACCGCCGATGAGAGCCGCGCGGATCAGCATGGGTCTGACCACGGTCCTGGCGGTGGGGTCCGCATGTGTCTCCACCGGCGCGGCGCCGGTCGTGGTGACCGACCCTGGTGCCCCGGCGAGGCTCGACGAGGTGACCGTCCAGCGGTTCGAGTACCCCACGCACGACGCCCCGGATCCGGACCAGAACTGGGCTGACCTCTACCTCCCGGCCGGGGAA
Organism: Dietzia cercidiphylli; assembly: GCF_014145145.1. Taxonomy (GTDB): domain Bacteria; phylum Actinomycetota; class Actinomycetes; order Mycobacteriales; family Mycobacteriaceae; genus Dietzia; species Dietzia natronolimnaea. Next base: position 8,778 of record NZ_JAALEA010000085.1, on the reverse strand, counting down.
CAGCGGGTCGACTCGATCCCCCTGGCGGTCCTCATCCACGGCGGGGCGTGGCAGGACCAGATCGGGGCCGACTCCTTCGATCCGCTCGCCCGCAAGCTCGCCAGCCGCGGCATGGCCGTCTACAACATCGAATACCGACGTGTGGGGTCGGGCGGCGGATGGCCGACCACCTTCCACGACGTCGCGAACGCACTGGACCATGTGGTCGAGGTGGACAAGAGGTTCCCGCAGATCACCACCGACGACGAACTGGTGGTGGGACACAGCGCGGGAGCCCAGCTCGCCGTGTGGGGCGGCACCCGACACCTGCTGGACGACGACGAGGTCGGCGCGAAGCCGGCGTTCCGCCCGACGCGGGTGGTCTCGATCGCCGGACCCCTGGACATGGCCTACGCGGCCACCCACGGCGACGACAGGATCGTCACGGCGATGGGTGGCACCCCGGCGGAGGTTCCGGGGCGGTACGCGAAGGTGGACCCCATCCAGAACATCGACCCCGCCACCCCGGTGGTCGCGATGCACGGGGCCCGCGACGTGACCGTGGCGCCCGAGAACTCGCAGCGCTACGTGGATGCGGTCGCCCGGGCCGGCGGGAAGTCCAAGATGATCCTGTTCAACGAGGAGGACCATGTCTCCCTCGTCTCCGGGGACTCCCGCGCCTACCCCCGGGTGCTCGAGATCATCCGCCACGTGTCGGCGGCGAACCTGCACGAGACGACCGCCTGACCGCGATCCCGCGGGCGGCGGGCCCGGCGGTCAGGCCCCCTGACAGTTGGAGGTGGGGGCGACGCCGGCGAACCGGTCTGTGAGGAACTGGGCTGTCTGCGCCTGGAAGGGCACGAAGGCCTCGGAGTGGCCGAGGCGGTCGTACTGCGCGTAGGTGACGGCGACCCCGCGGGTGCAGTACTCGTGCGCGAGGCCTGCGACGTCCGCGGTCACCATGACCGAGTCGCCGATCCCGTCGACGTTGCCCACGGCGAGCAGCATCGGAACCCGGGGCGTGCCCGTCGTGCCCATCACGTTGTCCCCGATCGCGCTCACCACCGCCGGGATGTCCAGAAGGGACGTGTACGGGGCACGGACCATCTGGGCATCGGTGAGTCCGGGGTAGTCGGCGGCGAAGGCGTTGATGCACTGCGAGCTGACCGTGTCGACGAGCTGTCGGCCGTAGTCCGACAGGAAACTGGCCGTATCCAGTCCGTACGCGCGCTGATAGGACACGACCAGCGCGGGGATGACCCCGGCCCACGAGGTGCTCCCGCTCACGTACGGGAGGTTGTGGGCCACGTTCACCGGGAGCCCTCCGGCGGCCGCGCCGACGATATTGAGTTCGGGCGCGTAGGTCGGCGCCATCTCGGCGCCCCACTGGGTGGGGACGGACCCGCCGGAGTATCCGGCCAGTCCGACCGGGGTCGAGGCGGGTAGTCCGAGGTGGTCGATGGTCGCGCGGACCCCGTCCAGGGCGGCGTAGGCGGACTGGCGCCCGATCGTCCACTCCAGGTCGGGACCCTCGTAGTCGGGGACGACGACGGTGTAACCGGCCGCGAGGTACCCGGCGATCACCCCCTGTTCCGCGATCCCCGCCTGGCTGGGCGTTCCGTTCCCGGTCAGGGTGTAGGAGGGGTCGCATTCGGAGCCCAGGGCGTCGTAGGCCATGTGGTAGGAGATCAGCCTGGCGGGCCCCGGGACCAGCGGTCTGAGGATCGTCGCGACGGTGGCGCTCGGGCCGCCCGCCTGGTCGGTCGTCCGGTAGAGCACCTGGGTGCTGGTGAGCGGGGTGGCGCGTTCGAGCGAACCGTAGGACATCGATCTGCTCTCGATCACCGTCCCCGGCGCGAGATCGGCGATCGGCCCGTCGGGAGTGTAGAACGGGTCGGCGAACGGGAGCGGCACGGGCGGCGGGGCGGCGGACTGAGCCGCCGCGGATCCCACCCCGGCGACGAGACCCGCGCAGAACAACAGCAGGAGGGCGAGGGCGCACGCGGCACCCCGACGCGTCTGACGGATGGCGGTCCTGGTCCCGGTCATGGCGCACTCCCGGCGTCTCGTCGCGCTCGACGGATGGTGCGGTGGGGACCGGGTCGCCGGTCGACAGCGGTGGACGGACCCGCACGCTCACTACGATGCTGTCGCAGATCATCCCAGCAGCACACGCGGTTTGTAAACAGGTCGTTATGCGCCCGGTCCGCATCGTCGCGATCACCGGCGTGACCCCGACGCGTGTCCGCACTCAGCAGTCGAGCTCGTTGAGCAGATCGACCGCCGCGCGCGTAGTCGCCGATCCACCGGTCGTGGATACGCTTGATCGGCAGCGGCGCGAGCGACAGGTGTCGCTCGCGACCGGTCCTGCTTCCCGTCACCAGGTCAGGGCCCGCTAGAGCACACGGGCACCGGTTCACCAGCAGTGTCGCGGCGAACTTCACCGCCAGAGGCCTATGACCCTGGATCGAGTTCTGGTGTCTGGGCGGGTGACCGCAGGTCGCGCCGGCAGTATGCCGCGAGCGCGCTACCCCCGGTTGGCCGTCATCACCACCTCGGCCGGGTTGGGGACGACTCCGACGTCGGGAACCAACTTGGCCTGGCGCGTACCGGGTACCGCGCGCGGTTGCGCGCCAGCAGTTACATCTGAAAAGGATCAGCGCTGGTCAGCACGCTGAAGGGCCCGGGCGGGCAGCTACCCACTAAAGGGATGACGCCCGCTTCGCCCAAAACGGCACGTACTGCATGTGCCGCCTGCCAGCGTCGGGGTCATGGGGAGCGATGACCCCGGCATCTAGCGCATCACGGATGTACGAAGACGCAGTTGAGGACTCCCTGTCCCCAAGGCCGAAGCGCTCACGAACTGACGAGTTGACCGCTCGTTCACCGCTCACGTATCTCAGGCAGGCGTGAAGGTAGACGGCGCGCACCCGTTCCTCGCGGTCCATCGACCGTGGGTCCTTATGGGCGTAGAGAACGACTGTCGTGTGGTTCTCATCGACCCGGATCAAAGGCGCTGGCAACTGATGAAACTCAATCTCGGCTGCGATCCGATCCCAGCCACTGCCTCGTTCCTCACAAATATGGCACCGTCGCATCATCGATGCGAGCTTCTCATTTCTCGACCTCGGCGCGGCATCGACGAAACGAGCGGGGTCAATAAGGGGCGTTCCAGGATTCGTTATTTCCAGACGATCATCGTAAAGTTCAATCATCGGGCCGGCACCGCCGATAGAGAAGTCCTGATGAACCAACGCATTGGCAACGAGCTCACGTATCACAGTAGGAGGAAACATGCTCACTTCGGTGCGCAACGCTTTTCCAATTACTTCGTTCGCTGGCAATAGGCTATCAATATACGAAACCAGACCTTCGAAACCGCACGCGTACCCCCGTGCCCCCAGTTGTTCGCGTTCGGCAGTCAGTTTATTCTTGCCGCGGTACTTCACAACCCGAGCCGCCTTACGCTCAAGAGTCGGGTAATCAGTCAGCGCATTCGAGAAAAGCAGAGCTCCGAGGTTGGTGACGGCATACCGCCCCGTGGGTTCTTGATCGAGGATCTTACTACCCACCAGAGCTTCTAGCACTACAGAAAGCTCGGATGGAGCCGGAAGTTTCTGGAGTTCGAAGTAGACACTGAAATCGATCGCCTTAAGCGCTTCGGCTTCTGCCAAGCCCCCAGTCACCACTCTGTACTCGAACGGTACCTGGTCGAGATTGCGGTACAACTGACGCGCCTCCGCTGGGTGGTCACTTAGCTTCTTCTTGTGGCTACCTATCCGGATGTACGACGTGCCGCTGAATTGCACCGGAGAATGGCTAGCCGCGGCGATCTCAAGGATGACAAATCGCATCCCCTGAACTTGACCTACCTTGTACGTGAGTCCAGGGTCAGGCTCCAATAAACCAGTCACCCAGGGCTCGAAACTCTGGTTTCCCTTCTTCAGGATGGTGTGGTCGAATTTCGTGCCTACCAGTTTGTGTGTGCGGTCCTCAACACCCCAAACAAGATACGCACGAGCTTCACCGTGGAGAGCAGCAGAATTGGCCAGCGCGGAAATGTACTGGCCAATCTCATGGGGGTCGGACAAACCCACTTTGAACTCGAGCCACTCACATTCCTGCGGCTGCGCTCGGAGTCGCTCGAGCAACTCGCCGAACGCGTCTCCTCCCAGGGGGACCGATGACATATTCACTCCGCAACCCTATCCAAGCGCGGAAGGCGGTGCGCCCGAAGCTCGATTGGCTCCATTTCGGACAGCAGGGATCGTAGGAAGCGCCTGTCAAGGACGGTCTACATCCAGTCAACCGGGCAGCCGAAGCCCAGCCTGGTTGCGCGAGGCCCGAGAAGGGAGTGGCCAAGATCAGCCACGAACGCCAGCCTTGACCCCGAAACCCTGCTTGAGCAGCACGTCCTGTGACCAACGGCGGAAGTGGAGGGATTTGAACCCCCGGTGCTGTTGAGGCACGCTCGCTTTCAAGGCGAGTGCATTCGGCCGCTCTGCCACACTTCCTCGTCGTCCGCCACGACACGCTCGGGCGCGTGGTTCCACGTGGAACACGCGTGGACGACGGTGCTCATCGTAGTGGACCCCTCCCGCTCACACCCAGCCCGGCTGCCGGCCGGAGCCATCGCGGCTACGGTCGAGGGCATGAAGGCCATCGACTACGACAACGGTCCGGATTCCCTGCGACTGACCGAGGTCGACGATCCGATCCCCGGTCCCGGCGAGGTGCTCGTCGACGTGGCGGCCACCGCCGTCAATCGCGCCGACCTGCTGCAGTCCAAGGGGCACTACCCTCCCCCGCCCGGCGCGTCGGACATCCTCGGCCTCGAGTGCTCGGGACGGATCTCGGCCGTGGGCGAGGGCGTCGAGGGCCTGGCGGTCGGCGACGAGGTGTGCGCCCTCCTGGCCGGCGGCGGGTACGCCGAGAAGGTCGCCGTGCCCGCCGGGCAGGTCATGCCCGTTCCGGTCGGGGTGTCGTTGCACGAGGCCGCGACCCTGCCCGAGGTGGCCTGCACGGTGTGGTCCAACCTCGTCATGACGGGCGGACTCGGCCGCGGCGTCCTCACGGCGCACGCCCGCTGGGGCGACACCGAACTCGGGGCCCCGCGAGTGCTGATCCACGGTGGGGCGGGCGGCATCGGCTCCCACGCCATCCAGGTCTGCCGCGCGCTCGGCGCCCGCGTGGCCACCACCGCCGGAGGTCCGGAGAAGGTGCAGAAGTGTCGCGATCTCGGTGCCGACCTGGTGATCGACTATCGCGAGGAGGAGTTCCCCGACCGGGTCAGGGAGTGGACCGACGACGACGAGAGAGGCCGTGGCATCGACCTGATCCTCGACGTGATGGGCGCGAAGTACCTCGAGCCCAACATCGCCTCACTCGCCCCGGACGGCCGACTGATCGTGATCGGCATGCAGGGCGGGATGAAGGGCGAGCTGAACCTGGGAGCCCTGCTCCCGCGCCGCGCCGGCGTGCTGGCCACCAACCTCCGGGCCCGCCCGGTGGACGGTCCCGGCGGCAAGACCGGCATCTGCCGGGAGGTGGTGGACCACGTCTGGCCGATGATCGCGGCGGGAGACGTGACCACCCGCGTCTCGCGTGAGATCCCGCTGGAGCGGGCAGCGGAGGCGCTGGGCCTGCTCGACTCGGGCGAGAGCCACGGCAAGATGCTGCTGTCCGTCGAGTGACCGAGGAGGAACTGGCGATGTCCACCACCGATGGCGCCGACGACCCCGGTGCCGAACACGGTCCAGCCACCGTCATGACCGCGAGCCGCACGATCCCGGCGTCTCCGTCGGAGATCTTCGCGCTGCTGGCCGACCCGACCCGCCACAAGGACACCGAACCCGGGGACTGGGTACGCGATGCGGTCACGACGGAGGCCATCAGCGGGGTCGGGGACGTCTTCGCGATCACCATGTACAGGGAGGCAGGGGGCGGTGACTACGTCATACACAACGTGGTCACGGCTTTCGACCCGGACCGCACGATCGAATGGGAACCGGGCCAGCCCGACGCGACCGGGCAGATCTCCACCGGCGGCTGGCGCTGGAGATATGACCTCGCCCCCGCGGGTGCTTCCACCGAGGTCACCCTTCGGTACGACTGGTCGGCGACGTCCCGGGAGCAGGCCGACGAGATCGGTGGGATGCCGCCGTTCGGGCGCGATTTCCTCGAGGCGTCCCTGGCCTCGCTCGAGGCGGCATTGGCGACCTGAGCTGGCGCGATGCGCTCGTGCGATGAGCTCGTGCGATGAGCCGGCGCGATGAGCGGGTACGACGGACGGTCAGCCCGCCGGGAGGCGGTCCAGCATCTCGAGCACCTCGTCGCACCAACTCACCCAGGCCTGTTCCACCTGGATGCCCAGCGTGAGCACCCGGTGCTGGAGGAGGTCGCGGGCGTCCCCCGGGTCGGGCCGGGCGAAGTCCCGGTCCTCGATCTCGCGGTACCGGCGGAGGTTGGCGGCCCGCTGGTCGCGGTGGTGCGTCAGCGCCTCCCGGACCTCGTGGACCGCCCCCGTCGCGGCCGCGGCACGCACCCGCACCGCCATTGTGGATCGCATCGGATCGGGCTCGTCGGGCTCGCGGATCCACTCGGTGAGCAGCCTCCGGCCGTCTTGGGTGACCTCGAAACGGCGCGGGTTACCCCGCGAGGGGGCGCCTGCGAGCGGGAGCTCCCGGATCAGTCCGGACTCCCCCAGTCGATCCAGCTCCCGGTAGATCTGCTGGTGGGTCGCCGGCCAGAAGTACCCGATGGACTTGTCGAACCTCCGTGCCAGCTCGATCCCGCTGCCCTCCCGCTCGGTGAGGGAGGTGAGGATCGCGAACTTCAACGACACGGATTCAGCGCGCTGCCAGCGCGGACGCCGCGTGCTCGTACTCCGCCCGGAGCCGCTCGACCAGGTCGCGGACGGAGCCCGTCGAGGTGACCGCGCCGACGCCCTGGCCCGCGCCCCAGATGTCGCGCCACGCCTTGGAGTCCGCGCCCCCGCCGGAGCCGAAATCCATCGCGGTGGGATCCGAGACGGGCAGGTCGTCCGGGTTCAGCCCGGCCGCCTCGATGCTGCCCCGGAGGTAGTTCCCGTGGATCCCGGTGAACAGGTTGCTGTAGACGATGTCGGAGGCGGAGCTCTCGACGATCATCTGCTTGTACTCCGCGGCCGCGCGGGACTCCTCGGTCGCGAGGAACGCCGACCCCACGTAGGCCAGGTCGGCGCCGGCGGCCTGCGCGGCGAGGATCGACCGGCCGTGCGCGATCGCCCCGGACAGCAGAAGCGGGCCGTCGAACCACTCGCGGATCTCCTGGATCAGGGCGAACGGCGACTGCGTCCCGGCGTGTCCACCGGCGCCGGCGGCCACCGCCACGAGCCCGTCGGCGCCCTTCTCGATGGCCTTGCGGGCGAACCTGTCGTTGATCACGTCGTGCAGCACGATGCCGCCGTAGGAGTGAACGGCCTCGTTGACCTCGGTACGGGCCCCGAGGGAGGTGATGACGATCGGAACCTCGTGCTCGACGACGGTCGCCAGATCCTGCTCGAGCCTGTCATTGGACCGGTGGACGATCTGGTTGACGGCGAACGGGGCCACGTACTGGTCCGGGTTCGCCGCGGCGTAGGCCGCGTTGCTCTCGGTGACCTGGTCCAGCCACTCCCCCAGGACCGCCTGCGGTCGCGCGTTGAGCGCCGGGAACGACCCGATCACCCCGGCCTGGCACTGCGCGGCCACCAGCTCGGGGCCGGAGTAGATGAACATCGGCGAGGCGACCACCGGCACGGTGAGCGGGCCGGCGAGGACGGAGGGAAGGGCCATGAGCTGTCCTTTCGGGACCGGGATGAGGTCGGCTTTCCCCGACCGTACGGCCGCCCACGGTTTTGTGCAACTAGTTGCACAAAGATCCGGTCGCACGACGACGGAGCGTCCTGATCACCTCATCGCGCACCGACCGGGTAGATCTCCTCCGCCAGCCGCTCCGCCCCCGACACGAGTGCGGCGACCGTCGAGGGAGCGAAGCCGCCCGCGTCGGGCATCGCGGGGATCCCCGTCGACACGCCCGCGTCGAGCTCACCGGCCCCCGCGGTCTCCGCCCTCAGCCCCGCCTCGGCTCTCACCGACCCCCACGGGGACCCGGCGGCCCGCAGCGACCCGTGCTTGACGTCGTAGAAGGCCGACCCCGTCCGCAGGGCCACACCCGAGGCGCCGCGTGCCGCCGCGAAGAGATGTGGGTGGAAGCGGCTGGTCAGCCAGACCTGCCCGGGTCGGGCGGGAAGTCCCGTGGACCACAGTTCCTGGAACGGCACGAAGCGCGCGCGGGGCAGGTGCAGGCCCGCCAGGGCGCGACCCACCTCGTCGTCGTCACCACCGGCGCCGGACGCGGCCTCCGCGCGGTCACACACCATGTCCCACACCACCCGGTCCCCACCGGGGATCGACTCGACCACGGTGATCCTCTCGCCCGGCACCGCCCACTCGGCGAGCACCCGACCGACGGTGTCGGCGAGCACCTCCGGCTCGACCAGGTCGGACTGGGCACAGAGCACCAGATCACGGCAGGTGTCCGGATCGGAGGAGTAGACGGGGTGGTCACCGACCTCCACTCCCCCCGCGCCGGACAGCGCCAGCCACCCGTCGTCGGCCACGTGGCGGACGGGCACCCCCGTGCCCTCGAGGAGGTCGAAGGAGGCGGCGTCGCGGACGGTGACCAGGCGGTAGTCGCGCAACGCCCCCGCGAGCCGCTCAGGGTCGCGGCACGGCACGAACCCCTGACCCGTGGCCACCACGCGCGCCCCGGCCAGCC
>NZ_JAALEA010000084.1 GCF_014145145.1 Dietzia cercidiphylli | reverse complement strand
CGCCCGGCCCTGGGCGGCGCGCGACCGTGTGGGCAGGCCCCCGACCCGGGTGTGGGTGGCGTGCTCCCGGCGCTGCGGTCACTGTGGCCGGGGGCCCTGCTGCTCCCACCGCTTCCCGGGGAACCGGTCGCCGACCCGCTCGGGATGTGGGCCGGTCGGAGCGCGTAGTCGCCGGTCAGCGGGTGTAGTCGGTGGCGCGCTCGTAGCGGGCGTGATCGTCCCAGACCCTGCGCAGCAGCTGTTCGAGTTCCCAGACGTCGCCCTCGGAGCCGAAGTACTTCCGGTCGATCGACTTGAGCTTGTCCTCGTTGTCGAGGATCTTGGCCCACAGCTTGGCGCGCTCGACGGGGTCGTCGGTGAAGTTCTTGTTGAGGTACTCGTGCGAGTGCCGCTTGAGGTTGCCGAGCACGGTGAGCGCCTTGCCGGCCGGGCTCACGAGGGAGGCCACGACGGTGACCACGAGTACGGCCACGATGACGCCCAGTGACAGGTAGGTGGGTACCTCCACCACGTCGACGTGCTCGCCCTGGTTGATGAACGGCAGGTTGTTCTCGTGCAGGGCGTGGAGGATCAGCTTGACGCCGATGAAGCCGAGGATCGCCGCGAGGCCGTACTTGAGGTAGACGAGGCGGTCGAGAAGACCGTCCAGCAGGAAGTAGAGCTGGCGCAGACCGAGCAGCGAGAACGTGGTCGCGGTGAAGACGATGAAGACGTTCTGGGTGAGGCCGAAGATCGCGGGGATCGAGTCCAGCGCGAACATGATGTCGGTGCCGCCGATCGCCACCATGACGATCATCATCGGCGTCATGACCTTCTTGCCGTTCTCGATGGTGAACAGCTTGTCGTGGTCGTAGTGATCGGTCGCCGGGATGAACTTCTTGGCCAGGCGCACCACGACGTTGTCGGCGTCGTCGTCCTCGTCGTCCTCGGCCAGGAGACGGCCCGCGGTGATGATGAGGAACAGTCCGAACACGTAGAACAGCGCGCTGAACGCGTTGAGCAGCGCCGCGCCGACGAAGATGAACCCGGTCCGGGCGATGATCGAGAACACGATGCCGAACAGGAGTGCCTTCTGCTGTCCCGCGCGCGGGACCTTGAAGCTGGTCAGCAGGAGCAGGAAGACGAACAGGTTGTCCACCGAGAGCGCCTTCTCGGTGATGTAACCGGCGAAGTACTCGACGCCCATCTGGTTTCCGCCGAAGATCCACACGAGGAAGCCGAAGACGATCGCGATCCCCACGTACATCGCCGACCAGATGGCCGACTCCCTGAGCGTCGGGATGTGTTCCTTGCGAACGTGGAAGAAGTAGTCGAACAGGAGAAGTCCGACGATCAGTCCGACGGACAGCGACCAGGCGAGCGGGGTGGCTCCCAACGGGATTCCTTTCCGAGGAGGGCCGGGGACCGGATAATCCTACGCGCCTCGGGCCGGATCGCCTGCGGTCAGCTCTTCCGTCGGATGAACATCGTGTGCTGCGCCTCCACGACCGTCGTGCCGCGGCTGTCGCTCACCACCGCGGTGTGGACGACGCTGGTGCTCGGATGGTCGGCCAGTCGCTCCCGGATGGCGTCCGCCTCCGGGCCGGGGACGTCCACCACGCACCGCAGTCGGCCCCGGCCGGGGGCTCGGAAGTCGATCGTCGCGCTCTTGGTCCACACCTGGTACCCGCCACCGAGCTGCCCGGACAGCAGGGCCCCGTAGAGGACGTCGGTCGCGGCGAACAGTGCGCCGCCGAACGCGGTGCCGTTGGTGTTGGCGGTCCACGGTGCGACGTGCATGCTCAGCTCCCCGCGGGTCCAGTCCGGGGCGATGTGCCGGATGCGGATCCCGGACCCGAGCAGAGGGGGGTACAGCGAGGCCAGCAGGGGGAACGCGCGGGGACTGGAGGTGTAGCGGTGCAGCAGGGTCTTGGGCACGCGCCGATCCTAACTTACTCGTGAGTCAGTTCCGGCCCACGGTCGAGCGGGCGCACGGAGGCGGGCCTGCGGGGCAGGGTGCCCGACGAGGTCTCTGGACAAAAAGAGGGTCCCTGTCTAGACAAACGGCTACTTTTTGTCTAGATTTGACGCTCTAGGTGGCGTGCGACACATGCTGCCGGGTTCGATCAAGGGAGTCTTGTGATGCACACCGACCTACAGGCAAGGGAGACCGCGGCGCAGCCGTACCCCTGGACTGACGGCAAGCGATACCTGTGGCTGCTCGGGCTCATCCCCGCCGGCGCCCTGTTCATCTCTCTCGGGTTGTTCTCGTGGTTCTCCCACGCCGGGTGGGGCACCGCCGCGGTCGTGGCGTGGTTCGTCGCCCCCTTCGTCGTGTTCGTCTTCATCCCCCTACTCGACATGGTCGTCGGGGTGGACGGTCGGAACCCGCCGGAGGAGGTCATCGAACGCCTGGAGGCCGACCCGTTCTATCGGTGGTGCACGTACCTGTACCTCCCGGTGCAGTACGCCGCCCTGATCGTCGCCTGCTACCTGTGGACCGCGGACGACCTGTCGTTCTTCGGCCACGAGGGCGGGCTGGGTCTGGTGGCCAAGATCGGCGTCGCCTGGGCCGTGGGCATCGCGGGGGGCATCGGCATCAACACCGCCCACGAACTCGGACACAAGATCCAGAACTCCGAGAAGTGGCTGTCCAAGATCGCACTCGCCACCACGGCCTACGGGCACTTCTACATCGAGCACAACCGCGGTCACCACGCCCGCGTCGCCACCCCGGAGGACCCGGCCAGCTCGCGCCTGGGCGAGTCGTTCTGGGCCTTCCTCCCGCGGAGCGTCATCGGTTCCCTCATCTCGGCCTGGGAACTGGAGAAGAACCGTCTCGAGCGCCTCGGCAAGTCACCGTGGACCCTGCGTAACGACAACATCAACGCCTGGCTCATGACGCTGGTCCTGTTCGGCGGCCTCACCGCCGCCTTCGGACTCGAGGTCCTGCCCTGGCTGATCCTGCAGGCGGTGTACGGGTTCAGCCTGCTGGAGGTCGTCAACTACCTCGAGCACTACGGACTGCGCCGCAAGAAGCTCGACAGCGGCCGCTACCAGCGGTGCCGGCCCGAGCACTCGTGGAACTCCGACCACCTGGTGACCAACATCTTCCTCTACCACCTGCAGCGTCACTCGGACCATCACGCCAACCCGATGCGCCGCTACCAGGTGCTGCGCACCACCGACGACGCCCCGCAGTTGCCCGCCGGGTACGCCGCGCTCATCGTGGTGGCCTACTTCCCGCCGATCTGGCGCAGGATCATGGACCACCGGGTGCTCGACCACTACGAGGGCGACGTCACCCGGGCCAACATCCAGCCGTCCACGCGGGAGCGGATCCTCGCGCGCTACGCCGACCCGTCGGCCACCGGCACGAGCATCGCGACCACCCGGTCCTCCGCCCCGGCCGCCACCGCTTCTGCCACCACCGCGACCGCCGTCCTGGATCCCGAGCCCGACGTGGACGCCGTCCGCGGCGCCGTCTCGCCGATCGGCACCTATGCCTGCCCCAACTGTGGCCACCACTACGTCGAGTCGCTGGGTGAGCCGCGGGAGGGCTTCGCCCCCGGCACGCCGTGGTCGGCGATCCCCGACGACTGGCAGTGCCCGGACTGTGGCGTCCGGGACAAGGTCGACTTCGTGCCGGTGAGCTGATACCGCCAGGCCGTGACACCCGTGTACCCAGTGTTCCAACCAGGAGGTTTCCCATGAAGATCGCGATCGACCCGGACCGGTGCGAGGGGCAGGCGGTGTGCGTCGGCCTCGCCCCGAAGGTCTTCGCCCTGGGCGACGACGACGAGGTGGTGCGCCTGCTCGTGGAGGAGGTCCCCGAGGAACTCCAGAAGAGGGCTCGCAAGGCCATCGAGAAGTGCCCGATGGCGGCGCTCCGCGAGGCCGGGTAGGCCGTCGGCCAGAGCTCTAGGCCGCCGGCCAGGCGGAGGGGTCCCGACCGGTACGCGCGAGAGCGGCGTGCCGGGGCGGGACCCCTCCGCTGTCGAAGCCCGGTAGCGGCGCGGAGAACAACTCCGGGGCCGGGTCGTCGGCGAGATCGGTCCGGACGAAGTCGAGGACGGCGCGTTCGAGTTCGTCGCCCCACGGCAGGTCGACCCCCTGGGAGACCGACAGGTCCCAGGCGTGGACGGCCAGATCGAAGGTCTGCTGCGCGAGATAGTGCACCATCGGCGCCCGACCGTAGGAGAGGTGGACCTCGTCGTCGGTGGGGGTTCCCCGCCACGCGGCGGCCACCGGCGCGCGCAGGGTGTGCCAGAAGGCCACGAGGTCGGGGCCGCTGGCCCCGGTGAGCCGACGGAGCGGTTCCTCGAGGTCCCCGGCCACCTCGTCGACCGTCCCTCCGGCCAACAGTCCCGGGACCCACATCTGCTCGTCCACGACGTGGGCCAGCACCTCACGGGCGGTCCACTCGCTGCACGGGGTGGCGGCGTCCCAGTCGGTGACCATCGGCAGGACCCGGTCGTACAGGTCGGCGGCCCGGGACTGCAGGGCGATCCAGTCGGTCATGGCTTGTCGAACCGCTCGCCCGCGCCCAACCGCTGCAGACGCAGCCACTCGCGCAGGCCGGCCGGGTCTCGTCTGGTGACCAGGAAGTACCAGCCGAAGCGCAGGATCTCCTGCGGGATGAGGCGCCGGTTGCCGGGCTGGGTGAGCACGTAGCCGCGGTTGCGGTAGGTGAAGTGCCGCTTGACCGGGTCGTCGGGGAACTGGGTGTGCATGCGGCCGCCGAGGATCGGTTTGAACTCGTCCGACCCCTGCGGGTGCAGGTACGCGGTCGTCAGACACGTGCCGAAGGGCAGTCGGGAGCGCACCAGGCGCCGGTGCATCTCCACCTCGTCACCGCGGATGAACAGCCGCAGGTCCGGGACGCCCACACGGTCCAGGCAGTCCGCGGTGAACAGCGCCCCGTTGAACAGGGAGGCGATGCCGGGCAGCAGGTCGGTGTCGGTCCGGGAGGGGCCGGCGGCACCAGGGACGCCGGCACCAGGGTCACCGGCACCGCGGTCGCCGCCCTCGCCGTCGGCGAACAACTCGCTGCGCCAGCGTCGCCACACCACGCCGCGGCGCAGCGGGAAGGCGAGGCGGTCGGGCTCGGCGAGGTCGCACACCACCGGCGAGACCTCCGCCAGCCCGTGGCGGTCCATGCAGGCCATCAGCGTGGCCAGGACCTCGGGCCCCTCGGGCCTGCCGTCGTCGTCAGCGCACCACACGAGGTCGGCGCCGGTGGCCAGCGCGTGCAGCATCCCCAACGCGAATCCGCCGGCGCCGCCGAGGTTGTGCCTGGAGCCCACGTAGGTGGCCTCCACGGGCTGTGACTCGACGAGCTCGCGCACGGCCTGCTCGTCGGCGTTGTCCACCACCACCAGGTGGTCGATCGGCCGGGTCTGCCCGCACACCATCTCCAGCGAGGCGCGGAGTTGGTCGAGCCGTCGGTGGGTGACGACCACGGCCACGACCCGCCGGGAGTCCGCGCCGGACTCCGCGGCCCCGCCGGCCGCGCCGGACCCCTCAGCACTCACGCGTCATCCTCTCCATGTACGCGGCGATCGACCGCCCGGCCTCGGGGCCCTCGTAGGCGGTGACGATCTCCTCGATGCTGCCGCGCTGCCGGATGCGACCGTGGTCGATCCACATCGCCGAGTCGCACAGCTGCGCGAGGAATTCGTTGGAGTGGGAGGCGAACACCAGCATCCCGGATCGGGAGACCAGGTCGGCCAGCTTGATCCGCGCCTTCTTCATGAACTCGGCGTCCACCGCGCCGATGCCCTCGTCGAGCAGGAGGATCTCGGGGTCGATCGAGGTCACCACGCCCATCGCCAGCCGGACGCGCATCCCGGTCGAGTAGGTGCGCAGCGGCATGTCCAGGTAGTCGCCGAGCTCGGTGAAGTCGGCGATCTCCTCGACCTTGGCCTTCATCTGCTTGCGCGTCTGTCCCAGGAACAGGCCGCGGATGATGATGTTCTCGTACCCGGTGATCTCCGGGTCCATGCCCACACCGAGGTCGAAGACCGGCGCCACGCGCCCCCTGATCCGGGCGGCGCCGCGGGTGGGCTCGTAGATGCCGGACAGCAGCCGCAGCAGTGTGGACTTGCCGGCACCGTTGTGCCCGACCAGTCCGATGCGGTCCCCCTCCCGGAGGGAGAGGGTGATGTCCCTGAGGGCCTCGACGACGACGACGTTGGACGAGTTCCGTCCGATCGCGCCTCCGGCGGAGCCGAGGACCGCCTTCTTGAGGGAGCGCGACTTGGCGTCGAAGATCGGGAAGTCCACGCACGCGTCCACGCAGTCGATGGACACGCCGCCGGGGGTGGGTGTGGCGGGGCTCATGGGATATACCTCCTACACCCAGTACGGGACTCGGGAGCGGAACCGGCGCAGTGCGACAAAGGCGAGGATGAGCCCCACGGCCGTGCAGGCCAGGACGATCCACCAGTGGTACGCGGCGACGGGCTGGCCGATCATGGGGGCGCGCACGATCTCCAGGTAGTGGTAGAGCGGGTTGAGCTCGGCGATGCGCGCCCGGTCCGCGATGTCCCCGCCCTGCTCGTACAGCGTCTGCGTGGTCCACACGATGGGGGTCATGTAGAACAGCAGCTGAACCATGGAGTCCAGCAGGGGCGCGATGTCGCGGAAGCGGGTGGCCAGGATGCCGAACAGCATCGCCACCCAGACGCCGTTGACCATGAGCACCACCAGGCCGAGGACGGCCAGCAGCAGGTCCCAGCCCAGCGGTCGCGGGTAGATGAGCATCAGCACGACCCAGATCACCAGGTTGTGGCACAGGAACAGGAACTGCCGCCACACCAGCCGGTAGACGTGGACGCTGAGCGCGCTGGGCAACTGCTTGATCAGGCCCTCGTTGGAGATGAAGACCTCCGAGCCCTCCTTGATACAGCCGGAGATGAAGCCCCAGAGGATCAGGCCCACGGTGACGTGCGGGAGGAACTCCGCCAACGGGATCTGGAAGAGGATCGAGTACAACAGCCCCAGCGCCGTGGCCATGACGCCGGTGGCGATGGTGATCCACAGCGGCCCCAGTGTGGAGCGGCGGTAGCGCTGCTTGATGTCCTGCCAGCCCAGCGAGAGCCACAGCTCACGCTGGCCCAGCCCCTGGCGGAGGTCGGCCACGGCCCGGCGGAAGGTGTGGGAGTCGCTGACGATCTCACTGCGGACGCGCTCGTCGGGGAGCGTCGCCGAAGCGGGGTCGGGAGTGGGCTGGTCCTGCACGAAGGCGAAGCCTACTAGAGGTGTGGCCGGTGGCAGCCCCGCAGACAGGGCGCGTACACATGAGTGATGACGACCAGTACCCAGATCCAGCTCGTCAGCCGTCCCCGCGGCTGGCCGACCCATGACGACTTCCGCACCGTCGTCGTCGACCTCCCCGACCTCTCCGAGGGCGAGGTGCGCGTGACCAACGAGTTCCTCTCCGTGGACCCCTACATGCGCGGCCGGATGAACGAGGGCCGCTCCTACATCCCGCCGTTCGAGCTGAACGAGACCATGACCGGCGGCGCCGTCGGGCGTGTCGTGGAGTCCCGCTCGGACGCCCACCCGGTCGGGGCGGTCGTGATGCACGACCTCGGCTGGCGGGACGTCGCCCAGGGCGACGGCCGGCAGTTCCGGGTGGTGCAGGAGATCGAGGGCGTTCCCGTCTCGGCGTACCTGGGGATCCTCGGGACCACGGGCCTCACGGCCTACGTGGGGCTCCTGCACATCGGGCGCTTCCGGAAGGGCGAGTCCGTCTTCGTCTCCGGCGCGGCCGGTTCCGTGGGTTCGGCCGTCGGGCAGATCGCCCGGCTCATGGGCGCCTCGAAGGTCGTGGGCTCGGCCGGGAGTGCGGAGAAAGTCGATAAGGCCACCAGCAGCTACGGTTTCGACGCGGCCCTCAATTACAAGGACGGCCCGGTCCGCACGCTCCTGCGCGAGCACTTCGGCAGCGCCGACGGCGAGGGGATCGACGTCTACTTCGACAACGTCGGCGGGGACCACCTCGAGGCCGCGCTGGACCTGATGAACGACGACGGTCGCCTGGCGCTGTGCGGGGCGATCAGCTCGTACAACGCCACCGAGCGGTCGCCCGGCCCGGACAACCTGTGGCACGCCATCACCCGCGGGCTCACCCTCCAGGGCTTCACCGTCAACAAGTACATGCACCTGTTCAAGGAGTTCGCGGAGAAGGTCGGGCCGTGGGTGGCCTCGGGCGAGATCGTCTTCGACGAGACGGTGGTGGAGGGCATCGACAACTCGGTCGACGCGTTCCTCGATCTCATGCGCGGGGCCAACGTCGGGAAGATGCTGGTCAAGATCTGATCCGGAGGGTCAGTCCGGGCGCGGCCCCGCCGTGGGGCAGGGTGGACGCATGACGTCGACTCCTCGAGCCGCGCCCGCCTCCCGCCTGCGTCGACGGGCCCGCCGTCGGCTGGACGCCACGAGGGCCGCGGCGGACGCGCGCTGGGGTCGACCCCGCGGGGTCCACCGGCCCGTCTACCTCGTCGCCCCGGCCGGCCATCCCAACCACGGCGACGAGCAACTGCTGGCGGGGTGGCTGCGTCACCTCCGTCACCGGCTCCCGGGTACCCCCGTGGTGGTGGACTGCAACACCCCGGGGCAGGCGGCGGTCCTCCACCACGGTGAGCACCCGGACGTCCTGTTCACCGACACGCTGTGGCGTCTGGCGGCAGAGCACACCAGC
>NZ_JAALEA010000083.1 GCF_014145145.1 Dietzia cercidiphylli | reverse complement strand
GGCGGCCGCGGTCGAGGCCGCCCCGCTCGCCGAAGTGCCCCCGGTCGTCGTCGCGGAGCCGCGTCAGCGACCGGCACGGCGACGCGCGACCAGGTCCACGACCGCCCCTGACGCCGGCGATCGTTAGAGGTGTCTGGCCAGGTGGCGCGGTCGGTTTGACCTGCTGTGCCGCCGGGCCGTAACCTTGACAAGTCGCTCGTGGCGGCGCTATGTCGTCGCGCGAGAAGTCGCGGGCCGGGCCGTCAAGGCCGCGGGACCGGCGATCCCGGTCGACGAGAGTCGGCCGGTCAGAGAGAACACCGCACAGTAGTTGTGGACGTCCCAGTGGCGGCCACACACCCGAGAAGCAAGGGGAAGCCCTCGATGTACGCGATCGTCAAGACCGGCGGCAAGCAGTACAAGGTCGCCGAAGGTGACCATGTCAAGGTCGAGAAGATCGAGGGTGAGGCCGGTACCTCCGTGTCCCTGTCCCCGATCCTCGTGGTCGACGGCTCGACCGTCACCTCCGCTGCCGACGCCCTGGCCAAGGTCTCCGTCTCCGGCGAGATCGTCGAGCAGACCAAGGGTCCGAAGATCCGGATCCACAAGTTCAAGAACAAGACCGGGTACCACAAGCGTCAGGGCCACCGTCAGAAGCTGACGGTGCTCAAGATCACCGGTATCAAGTAATCCACCACGGCCGCCAAGGCCACCAGCTCAGCGCCCTCGGGCGTCTTCCCTGAAGGAGGGGTTCGGACATGGCAAGTAAGAAGGGCGCATCCAGCACCCGTAACGGTCGTGACTCCAACGCGCAGCGTCTCGGCGTCAAGCGTTTCGGCGGCCAGGAAGTCAACGCCGGCGAGATCCTGATCCGCCAGCGTGGCACCAAGTTCCACCCGGGCGTGGGCGTCGGCCGTGGCGGCGACGACACGCTGTTCGCACTGGCCGCCGGTGCGGTCGAGTTCGGGACCAAGCGCGGCCGCAAGACCGTCAACATCGTGCCGGTCGGCGTCGAGGCCTGACCCGGCGACACTGACGCGATTCGCCCTCGGGGGCCGGGCGGGGTCTGATGACCCCACGCCCGGTCCCCGAGAGCATTTGCGCCACATCCGTTAGTCCCACCACCAGCAGGAGGAGTCCGCTTATGTCGAGATTCGTCGACCGCGTAGTGCTCCACCTCGCGGCGGGGGACGGTGGCCGCGGGTGCACGTCCGTGCACCGGGAGAAGTTCAAGCCGCTCGGCGGCCCCGACGGGGGCAACGGCGGCAGCGGCGGGGACGTGGTGCTGGTGGTGGACCCCCAGGTCCACACGCTGCTCGATTTCCACTTCCGGCCCCACGCGCGCGCCGGTAAGGGAGAGCCCGGGATGGGCGCCAACCGGAACGGCGCCCAGGGTGATGACCTCGTCCTGGCGGTGCCGCCCGGGACCGTCGTGCTGGACCAGAACGGTGAGATGCTGGCCGATCTGGTCGGTGCAGGAACCCGCTTCGTGGCGGCCGAGGGCGGCAAGGGTGGGCTCGGGAACGCCGCGCTCGCCTCCAGGGCCCGCAAGGCCCCCGGGTTCGCCCTGCTCGGTGAGCCCGGCGAGGTCCGCGACCTCACCCTCGAGCTCAAGTCCATGGCCGACGTCGGACTGGTCGGGTTCCCCTCTGCCGGCAAGTCCTCTCTCGTGTCGGTGCTCTCCGCGGCCAAGCCCAAGATCGCCGACTACCCGTTCACCACCCTGGCCCCCAACCTCGGGGTGGTCTCGGTGGGCGACGACACGTTCACCATCGCGGACGTGCCCGGGCTCATCCCGGGTGCCAGCGAGGGGCGGGGCCTGGGCCTGGACTTCCTGCGCCACATCGAGCGCACGGCCGTCCTCGCACACGTCGTGGACTGCGCGAGCCTCGAGTCCGACCGCGACCCCATCTCGGACGTCGACGCGCTCGAGGCGGAGCTCGCCGCCTACCAGCCGGAACTCGCCGACGCCGGTCTGGGGGAGCTGGCCGATCGGCCGCGGGTCGTGGTGCTCAACAAGATCGACGTGCCGGACGCCGCTGATATGGCCGAGATGGTCACCGCCCACTTCGAGGCCAAGGGCTGGCCGGTGTATGCCATCTCCGCGGTCGCGCACAAGGGCCTGGACGAACTGAGGTACGGGCTCTACGAGCTCATCAAGGCCCACCGCAAGGCCAACCCGCCGGCGGCGCCCGAGCGGATCGTGTTGCGGCCGAGGGCCGTCGACGTGGCCGAGTTCACCGTCCGGAAGGACCCGAACGAGGCCGGTGCCTACGTGGTCTCGGGATCCAAGCCCGAGCGCTGGATCCGCCAGACAGACTTCGCCAACGACGAGGCCGTCGGCTTCCTCGCCGACCGCCTGGCCCGGCTCGGGGTCGAGGACGCGCTCATCAAGGCCGGCGCGCAGGCGGGCTGCACGGTCACCGTCGGCGACGTCTCCTTCGACTGGGAGCCGCAGACCCCGGCCGGTGTGGACCTCATGCGTACGGGCCGAGGCACCGACATCCGGTTGGAGTCCGACGAGCGTGTGGGCGCCCACGAGCGCAAGTACCGCAAGCGGGTGCGCCGCGGGCTGATCGACCCCGATGAGGAGATCCTGGAGTGACCGGCGAACCGGAGCTGCGGCGCCGGATCGGCACGGCCCGCCGGGTGGTGGTCAAGATCGGCTCGTCGGCCATCACGAGCTTCGGTGGCGGGATCCGCCGGCCGCAGCTCGACGCCCTGGCCGACGTCTGCCAGGCGCGCATGGCCGCGGGGTCGGACGTCTTCGTGGTCTCCTCCGGCGCGATCGGCGCGGGGATGTCCCCACTGGGGATGACCACCCGCCCCGCCACCCTGTCCGCCAAGCAGGCGGCCGCCAGTGTGGGGCAGCTCGAACTGGCCCGGGCGTGGGGCGACTCGTTCTCCAGGTACGACCGCGTGGTGGGCCAGGTCCTGCTGACGGCGGGGGACATCGGGCGCCGGGAGAGCGCGGCCAACGCGCAGCGCACCCTGGACCGACTCCGCACGCTCGGCGCGGTGCCGGTGGTCAACGAGAACGACACGGTGGCCACCAACGAGATCCGCTTCGGGGACAACGACCGCCTGGCCGCGCTGGTGGCCCACCTCATCAGCGCCGATGCGTTGATCCTGCTCTCGGACGTGGACGCGCTCTACGACTCCGACCCCCGCAAGGGTGACGCCACCGCGGTGACGATGGTGTCGGGCGCGGCCGACCTCGACGGGGTGGTGGCCGGGGCCGGCGGTGCGCTGGGCACCGGCGGGATGGCCTCCAAGCTCGCGGCCGCGCGACTG
>NZ_JAALEA010000082.1 GCF_014145145.1 Dietzia cercidiphylli | reverse complement strand
GGGCAGTTCGTCGGACCCACCCAGGACCACGTGCTGGGGCTCGCCGCGGAGCTCGGGGTGACGACGTTCCCCGCCCACACCGTCGGGGACACGGTCTACGTCCACGGTTCGCGCAGCCGGCGATTCCGCGGGGACATCCCGCCGGACCGCCTCGCCCTGCCCGACATCGCCCTGGCGACCACCCGCCTGGCCCGCGCGAGTGGCGAGGTCGACGTGGCCGCGCCGTGGGAGCATCCCGACGCGGGCCGGTTGGACGCCCAGAGCCTCGCCACCTGGCTGCGGCGCGGCGCGATCGGCGCCGGCGGGGTCGAGTTGATCGACACCCTCCTCGGCTCGGCGTTCGGGGCCGCGGCGTCCGAGGCCTCGGCGCTGTACGGCCTGGCGTATGTCGCGGGCGCGGGTGACGAGATCCACCCGGGCTCACTGGACCGGATGATCGGCGTGGCCGGCGGGGCCCAGGAATCCCGGGTCGTGGGCGGTTCGCAGGTGATCTCGCAACGCATGGCCGAGGAATTGGGCGACTCCGTCACCCTCGGCGCCCCCGTCCGGCGGATCGAACACCGTGCCACGGGGGTCACCGTCACCACCGACGCGGGGTCCTTCGACGGCGAGGAGGTGATCGTGACCGCGCCACCCCACCTGGCCGCCGAGATCGAGTGGAGCCCGTCGCTGCCCGCCCACCAGGACGCCCTGTTCCGCAGGATGGCCTTCGGCACCCTCATGAAGTGTGAGGCGATCTACGAGCGCCCGTTCTGGCGGGAGGACGGACTCTCCGGCCAGGGCGTCTTCCGCGGGGGCGGTACCCCGGTGTGCTCGATGTTCGACAACACCCCGCCGAGCGGCTCACCCGGGATCCTCATGGGGTTCGTGGGGGGAGCGGGGTGGCGGAAGTGGGCGCCCCGTCCGGCCCGGGAGCGCGGCGGGGCGGTCCTGCAGAGCTTCGCCCGGGTGGTCGGGCCCGCGGCGCTGGCGCCTGTCGGATACTTCGAGAAGGACTGGACCGCGGAACGCTGGACCCGGGGTGGCCCGACCGCTGTCCTCGGCCCCGGCGTCCTGACCACGCTCGGTCAGTGGCGCGACCGGCCGCTCGGCCGCGTGCACTGGGCCGGTGCCGAACACTCCGACTACTGGAACGGCTACATGGACGGCGCGGTCCGCTCCGGGGAGGCCGCCGCCCGCGCCGTGATCGCACACTCAGGAGGACATCCGTGACACGTCTGACCGTTTCCGTACAGCAGCGACTCGCAGCCCCGGTCGAGGACATCTGGGCCGTGATCGACGACACCTCCCGGTACGCCGAGTGGGTCGACGGGGCCCTGGAGGTCACCGCCCACCACGGTGCGGCGACCGTGGGCGAGACCTATTCCGAGCGGAACCGGACGATCGGGCCGCTCACGACGCGGTCCGTGTGGACGGTGGGGAAGGTCGAGCCGCGGTCCCTCAGGGTCGACTCCGGGACCGGGTTCGCGCCGTTGCACGACATGGTCAACACCTTCCGCTTCGAGCCGCTGGGCGCCGAGGCCACCCTGATGACGTACCGGGTCGACTGCCGGGTCGGGCTCGGCCCCCTCGGCCGCCTCATCGCGCCGGTTCTCGAGAAGTCGCTCACCGGCCAGTTCCGCCGGTCCATGACGACGCTCGAGAGCGTCGTGCACGCCGAACGCGGCATCGATCAGGCCGGTGGGCTGTGACGACGGAGTCGTCGGGATCCCGTGGGCAGTCGTCGCGGGCCCGCGAGCACGTCGCCGCCACCGCCAGGCGACTGGCGGCCGAGGGACTGCTCATCGGCACCGCCGGAAACGTCTCGGCCCGGGTGGACGACGGGCGGATCGCCGTGACCGGCACCGGCGTGGTCCTGGCCGACTGCCGAGCCGAGGACGTCACCGTGGTCGGCGCGACGGGCGAGCACGTGGACGGCCGACTCGCGCCGACCTCCGAGCTCGGGCTGCATCTGGGGATCTACTCCGGTACTCAGGCGGGGGCCGTCGTCCACACCCACGCCCCGTTCTCCACCGCCGTCTCCTGCGTGACCGGGATGGACGCGCTGCCCGTACTGCACTACCAGCAGTTGCTGCTGGGCGGCGAGATCCGGGTGGCGCCCTACGCGACCTTCGGAACCCCCGAGCTCGCCGACCTCGTCGTGGACGGCCTGCGCGACCGGCAGGCGGTCCTGATGGCCAACCACGGCTCGGTGACGGTGGGATCCTCCCTCGACAAGGCCCTCGACAACGCGCTGTTGCTGGAGTGGCTGGCGGCCCTGCACGTCCGCGCGAGTGGGGTGGGCACACCACGACCCCTCACCGAGGCGCAGCAACACGACGCGGTCGTCCAGGCGATCACCCTCGAGTACGGAACCACCAAGGAGAGCCCGCAATGACCGACATCTCATCCATGACGATCGCGACGGTCGGAGTGCACGTCCTCGACGTCCACGCGATCGGGATCGAGTCCATCCCGGAGGGCTCTGCCGGGGCCCTCGTGGACACCATCGCCTTCTCCCCGGCCGGGACCGCGGGGGGCACCGCGGTGGTGCTCAGCCGCCTCGGGGCCGGGGTCCGCAGCATCGGTGCGGTCGGCGCCGACTCGATCGGGCGCACCCTGATGACCCTGTTGAGCGGGGAGGGGGTCGACACCGGCCGCCTGGTGACCAAGGCGGACGCACAGACGTCCGCCTCGGTGATCCCCGTGCGCCCCAACGGGGACCGGCCGGCGTGGCACTGCATCGGCGCGAACGGCGTGTTCACCCTGGACGACATCGACGACGACGCGCTCGAGGGGCTCACTCATCTGCACCTGGGTGGGCCGGAGTTCCTGGGCGGCCCGGCGGCCGGCGAGCTGCTCGCCCGTGCCCGTGGGAAGGGGATCACCACGTCGGTCGACATCCTGGCCGACGGCGACCCCGGAATGCTCGAGTGGATCGCGGACGCGCTACCGCACGTGGACTACCTGTTGCCCAACGACGACCAGGTCCGCGGCTTCACCGGCGCCGACATGCTGGCCGAGGGCGCGCGCATGCTGATCGAGCGCGGGGTCGCGTGCGTGGCCCTCACCGCGGGCGCCGACGGCGCGCTCGTCGTGACACCGGACGAGACCATCGCGGTACCCGCCTTCGCGATCGACGTCGTCGACACCACCGGCTGCGGGGACTCGTTCTCCGCCGGGTTCCTGGTGGGGCGTCATCTCGGTCGCGACCTGCGGGGCTCCGCCGTCCTCGGCTGCGCGGTCGCGGCCCAGGTGGCCCGGGGGCTCGGGACCACCGCCGGAAGCTACGACCTCGATTCGGTCGTCGAGTTCGCCCGATCGGCTCCGACCGGCTGACCGCGAGGGCCGGCCTCGAGGGGATCGCCACAACCACGACCGGCCGGCTCCCCCCGCATCGACGCGGTGGGGAGCCGGCCCGTCGGGGTCGGCTGCGTGGCCTGAGCAGCCCTGAGTCAGGTCAGGCGACGCCCGTGCCCTCGTCGGCCGCGGGGGAGGTGTTGGTGCCACCGTCGTTGATCTCGAAGCGGGTCCACTTACCGTCCATGTCGACCTCCATGGCGTAACCGAGAGCATCGTCGGGGACCTCGACCGTCTTGAACCAGTCGTAGGCCTTGGTGTCGTCGGCGAACTCCTTCTCATCGATGACGTTCTGCTCGGGGTCGATCACGCGGTAACGGGGCATGCCCACTCCTTCGGTTCGGGTGACGTGTGTCGTGTCCGCATTCTGGGGGATCGAGCGCCCACTCGCATCCGGTCGCCGGGGGCGTACGGTCGGGAGTCCAGACGACCAGGGAGGCATCCGTGACCACCGATCCGACAGTTCAGTCCTCTGACCAGCCCGGGCATTCCGTACTCGTCGACCCGACGACCAAGTACCAGATCGAGGTGCCGGTCCAGCAGCAACCGGTTCCGGGGTTGGCCTCCGAGATGGACCCTCCCGCCGACCACGGGGAGGACACCTACGTGGGTCACGGCCGGCTCACCGGGCGGCGTGCACTGATCACCGGCGGTGACTCCGGGATCGGCCGCGCCGTGGCCATCGCCTACGCACGCGAGGGCGCCGACGTGGCGATCGGCTACCTGCCCTCTGAGCAGTCCGACGCCGACGACGTGGCCGAGCTCGTGCGCGCGGCCGGCCGGACCTGCGTCCTGCTCCCCGGCGACGTCGGTGACGAGGCCGTCGCGCGCGGGATCGTCCGCGACGCCGTCGCGGGGCTCGGCGGTCTGGACGTGCTCGTGCTCAACGCCGCCCGGCAGACCTTCGTCGAGCACCTGGAGGACCTGTCCTCCGAGCAGTGGGCCGAGACGATGAACGTCAACATCTCGGCGCCGTTCTGGATGATGCAGGAGGCGCTCGCCCACCTGCAGCCCGGATCGAGCGTGATCTTCACGTCCTCGGTGCAGGCGTACACCCCGTCACCGGGGCTCGTGGACTACGCCACCTCGCGCGCGGCGGTCAACACCATGTCCAAGTCGCTCGCCCAGCAGCTCGCACCGCGCGGCATCCGCGTCAACGCCGTCGCGCCCGGTCCGTTCTGGACAGCGCTCCAGGTGAGCGGCGGCCAGAAGCCCGAGAAGCTGCCGATCTTCGGGCACAAGAATCCGCTGGGTCGGCCCGGACAACCGGTCGAGATGGCGGGCGCGTACGTGTACCTGGCCTCCGACGAGTCGTCCTACACCACCGGGAACACCCTCTCGGTGACCGGCGGCGCGCCCACTCCCTGAGCCGGCCCAACGCAGCCGCACGCCGGGATGGCGTCTCGCGTGAGCCGCGGTGCGGGCGAGACGCCATCCCGTCGTGCGGCTGTGCGCTGACCGGGCACGCGCTCGCGCGAGACGCCATCCGCGG
>NZ_JAALEA010000081.1 GCF_014145145.1 Dietzia cercidiphylli | reverse complement strand
GCGAGCGCCGCGAACGCGACCAGCTCGGGAACGGTGCCGGCCAGCCCGGCGGCTCCCGCCCCACCGGCGGCGGCCAGGCCCACGTGGAGACCGGAGCGCAGCCAGCGGGAGTCGGAGTCTGCGATGGATCGGATCCACCCGGTCAGCGCCGCGGCGAGTGCCCCGCACACCACCGCGGTGAGGAGCACGGTCACTGGCGTGAGGGTGACGGCCACTAGGAGAAGGCCTCCATCATGTTCATCGCTGTCGGGCCCAGGAGCACGATGAACAGTACCGGCAGGATGCACACCATCAGGGGGAAGATCACCTTGACCGGGATCTGCATGGCCTTCTCCTCCGCGCGCTGGCGTCGCTTGCTCCGCAGCTCCGATGCCTGCGTGCGCAACACGTCCGCGATCGAGATGCCGTAGGCGTCGGCCTGGATGATGGCGCGGACGAAGCGGCGCAGGTCGGCGACGTCGGTGCGGCGGGCCAACGACTCGTAGGCGTGGCGGCGCAGCTGGCCCACCTGGATCTCCTGCAGGGTGCGGGTGAACTCATCGGCGAGTGGGCCCTTGCCGTTCTTCGCGGCTCGCGCCATAGCCGAGTCGAAGCCCAACCCGGCCTCCACGGCGATGGTCATCTGGTCCAGGGTGTCGGCCAGCTCCAGCTGGATTGCCTGGCTGCGCTCCTGTCCGCGGCTGTGGAGGAGCAGTTCCGGGACGAAGTAGCAGACCAGGGTGACCGCCGCGGCCAGGAACACAGGTAGAGCACCGGTGGTGCTGGAGACGAACAGCAGGCTCGACAGCGCCGCCCCGATGCCCAGCACGAGTTTGGCCACCAGCAGCTTCTCGAGGGGCCACCCCTGGGGTCTGCCGGCTTTGATCTGCAGCTTCTCGAGCATCCGGATCGACGGCGCCGGGGTGAACTTCCGCGCGATCGTGGCCAGGGTGCCACCGGTCTCCTCGTCCTCGGGGACCACTGCCTCCACCGCGTGGTGTTCGGGGTACATCCCCCGGCTGAGGTTGAGGACCGTGCGCTGGCGCGCCCGGCCGGGGCCGGCGAACACCGCCCAGCTCAGCAGGAACACCGACACGGCCAGGACCGAGACGGCGAACAGGGCCATCGGTTCCACGGCGTGCCTCCTTCCAGAACGCTAGGAGCGTTCAGAACGTGATGTTGACGACCTTGCGGAGCCAGAGCGCACCCACCACGAGCAGCACCACGCTGACGCCGATCAGGGTGTAGCCCAGCAGGCCCTCGGTGAACTTGGAGATGTACTCGGGGTTGCTCATGAACAAGAACCCGGAGATGCCGAACGGCAGCGCCATGAGGACGTACGCCGAGAGTTTGCCCTCGGCGGCCAGCGCCTTCACCTGTCGGCGGATCTGGTTCCGCTCCCGGATGGTGTGACCGACCCCGTCGAGCACCTCGGCGAGGTTGCCGCCGACCTCGCGGTTGATCGCGATGGCCTGTGTGACCCACTCGAAGTCCTCGCTCCCCATGCGGCGGGCGGTCTCCTCCAGCGCGGGGGCGAGATCACGGCCGACCCGGGTTTCGTTGATGATGCGGGCGAACTCCTCCGAGGTGGGCTCCTCGGCCTCTCTGGCAACGGAGGCCAGGGCCTGGAGGAGGCTGTGGCCGGCCCGCAGGCTACTGGCCATGAGCTGCAACGAGTCGTCCAGCTGGTCGGCGAAGGCGGCCCGGCGACGGGAGGCGCGGATGTCCAGCGCGAGCTTTGCCCCGATCGGCGTGAGCGCGGCCAGGAACAGGCCCGTCACCGGTCCGACCGCGACCAGCCCCAGAGCGAAGGTCACCACGGCGGCGACGCCCACCAGGAACACGAAGTCCTGCAGGCTCATCTTGACCCCGGCACGTTCGAGCGCGCCGGCCCCGGGTGCGCCGCGGCGGCTCAGGGTGGTGTCGATGGCCGTGGTGGCCGCCGTCGCCGTCCGCGAGATGATCCCGGGCCCCTCGTGAACCCCTGGCCGACGCCGGGCACGGGGGACACTTCCCGGACGCGGGGAGAGGACGAGGAACGCGCCGATGAGTAGTGCCAGGGAGAGTGCTGCCACCCCGAGCCCGGCCGGGGAGGCCAGGACCTGGCCCATGGACTCGTTCATCGGCTTTTCCCGGGGGGTGAGGGAATATCGAACACCCGCGGCGAGAGCGTGATGCCCATTTCTTTGAATTGGTCGGTGAAGCGAGGGCGCACCCCGGTGGAGATCGGCTTGCCGAGGAATTTCCCGTCGGTCCCGACGCCGGCGGAATAGTCGAAGAGGAACGCGTCCTGCAGGGTGACCGTCTGGCCCTCCATCCCCTGGACCTCGGTCACCGCGGTGACCCGCCGGGTGCCGTCGCGCAATCGGGTCAGCTGGATGATCACGTCCACGGCGGAGGCGATCTGCTCCCGGATGGCCCGCAACGGAAGGTCCATCCCGGCCATCAGAACCAGGGTCTCCAGGCGGGCCACCGCATCGCGCGGGGAGTTGGCGTGGACGGTCGACAGTGACCCGTCGTGACCGGTGTTCATGGCCTGCAGCATGTCCAGGGTCTCTCCGCCGCGAACCTCGCCCACCACGATCCTGTCGGGGCGCATACGCAGGGAGTTGCGCACGAGATCGCGGATGCTGATCTCGCCCTTGCCCTCGATGTTCGCGGGCCTGGCCTCCAGCCGCACCACGTGGTCCTGCTGCATCTGCAGTTCGACCGCGTCCTCGATGGTGACGATGCGTTCGGACTCGGGGATGAACGAGGACAGGACGTTGAGCAGCGTGGTCTTTCCACTGCCGGTGCCGCCGGAGACGATGATGTTGAGCCGGGCCTGGACGCAGGCCCGCAGGAGTTCGGCCATTTCCGGGGTGAGGGTGCCGAACCCGATCAGGTCGTTGACCTTGAAGGGATCCTTGGAGAACTTACGGATGGTCAGCGAGGAGCCGTTGACCGCCAGCGGGGGGATCACGGCGTTGACGCGGGAGCCGTCCGCCAGGCGGGCGTCGACCAGAGGGGAGGACTCGTCGATTCGTCGCCCGATCCGGGAGACGATCCGCTCGATGACCTGACGCAGGTGCTCCTCGGAGGTGAAACGGGCGGAACTCCGGGTGAGCCGCCCCCTCTGCTCGACGTAGATCATGTCCGGGCCGTTGACCATGATCTCGGTGACCGTGGGGTCGGCCAGTAGTCGCTCCAGCGGACCGTGCCCCAGGACGTCGTCCTGGATATCGCTGATGAGCCGCAGCCGCTGTTCAGCGGTCAACGGGACCGTCTCGTCTTCCACGACCTTGTTGAGCTCGGTGCGCACCAGGGCGTGGAGCTGATCCTCGGTGAGCGACGGGTTGTTGAGCCTGGCCCCGACCCGTTCGAACAGCGCGGCGGACGCGCGCTCCTTGAGGGCGATCAACGCGTCGGGCTCGGGTAGCGCCGAGGGAACCGGGGAAGCCGGCTGGGTGACCCTGATGGTCTGCGGTGGCGCGGTAGCCGGGATGGCTCGCGGAGGTACGGTGGCACCGCTCTGACCAGGAGCGATCGAGGTCTCCCGCGCAGGCGTGATGGCCGGTGTTGTGGCCGGGTCGCCCGGGGCGAGTTCGGGCGCGGCGCTCTCGCCTCGGGCGGCGCGCAGGCGGTCGCTCAGGCTCATCGTGTGCCTCCTCGGCGCAGGCGGTGACGGCCTCCGAGTCGGGAACCGAGCTTGGTCGCCGCGGGCCCGGGCTCCTTCAAGGGCGCAGGGGCAAAGCGGTCCACCAGGCGCCGCAGCTTCTTGGTCATGGGGTCGCGGATCTCGTTTTGCATCAACGGGACCCCCTGATTGATGGAGACCGCAGTCGCCCGCGAGCGTGGCAGGACCAGGTCCACGCCGGTGCCGATCGTCGCCTCTACATCTGCTCGGGTGAGCCCGCTGTGAGTGTCGGCGAAGTTCACCACGACGTGGCGGCGATCGAAGCCCATTCCGAGGTCACGGAGAATGTCCAGTTCTTTGCGCAGTCCCCGCACTCCGGGGACGTCCATGCTCGTGACCAGGATCAGGTCGTCGGTCATATCGAGGGCCGCGAGGGTGTGGTCTGTCAGTGCCGGGGCGGTGTCAATGATGACGAAACGGAACTCCGCCGCCAGCGTCTGGAGGAGATGGGTGAGTTCCGATACGCCCACCAGATCGGCCTCGGCCGGGGAGTTCGGTCCGCACACCACGGTCAGGCCGGTGTCGTGCTGGGTGAGGAACGTCTTGAGCACCATCGAGTCGCGCGCGGCCGCTCCCTGCACCACGTCGACGATGGTGTGTTCGGGTGTGAGGTTGAGGGCGTTGGCGACATCTCCGAACTGCAGATCCAGGTCGACCAGCACGGTGGAATGTGGTGCGGACCGGGCAAGCCCGACGGCCAGGTTGGCGGCGATGGTCGTCTTGCCCACACCGCCCTTGGGCGAGACAACGCTGATCACCTGTCCTCGCCGTGACTGCGTGCCCGCGCCGAGGTCGGTGCCGTCCCCGAGTCCGGCCGGAGCGCGCTGGCGGGTGACCCTGATGGCTCGGTCAAGGGCCGCTCGGATCTCGTCCTCCTCCGATTCGGTGGGGACGATGTCGCTCACCCCCGCCCGCATGGCAGAGAGTCCGAGTTCGGCGACCCGGTCGCTGACCAGGACCACCGCGATACCGGGGCACTCGATGTCGAGCCGCGAGGCCAGTGCGAGAGCGGCTTCGGTCCCGGAGCGCTCGTCGATCACGACGATCTCGGGGATATCCCCGCCGCCGAGTTGCTGGAAAAGCTGCGCCGGGCTCTCCGGAAGCGGACCTGGAGGCAGTGCCGGTATCGGTTGGCCGGTGGCCGCCCGGAACCGGTCGCGGAGGTCGACGAAGTCGGTGGCCAGCAGGATGTTGTTCATCGGTACACGTTCCCCGGGTTGACGATGCGGGTTCCGTCCTCCGGCGTGGCGGCGTCCTCGAGTGACAGCCAGATTGAGCCGTGTTCCGCTCCGAACACGACCTTCTCCGCGTCCGGCGCTGTGAGAGCCAGGGTCACCATCACGCCGCCGTCATGGATGGGGGCATCCGCAGGATCGGTCGAATCGGCCTCTTCGGACGCGGAGGGGGACAGTCCGCCCTGGACACGGAGGACAAGAACCTTGTGCAGCACGAGATGGGTCTCGGCTGTGTCCATTGAGATGAACACGCCCACCGTGTCGCCCGGGGTCACAGTGCCGCCCACGACCCCGGGAGAGTTGAGCGGAACCGTGACCTGATGGAAGCCCTCGGGCGCGGGGATCCCGCCGAACTGCTGGAGGGACTGCAGTGACGCGAAACGCCCGGCCAGAAGCTGTTCCCCGGCAGCGAGATCGGTGGCCGCGACCATGTTTCCGAGCTCCCGGAGGTCAGTCACCGAATTCGGTCCCACAGCCGTGGCGGGAAGCTCTCGCGTCTCCACCAGTTCGCCTAACGCAGAAGCAGGGGTTCCCTCGCTGATCGGGGCGGTCGCGATCAGGACGCTCACCGGCTGGAGGTCTGCCATGGCCCGTTCGTCGGCTGCGCTGACGTAGCGCAGGAGGAGGGCGGCGCCCAGGAGCGCCAGGAGGACGGCGACGGCTACTGCCACGACACGACGGTTCACTTCAGCTCGCTTACTGATCTGGGAGGAGGTAGACGGCAGTGGCGCCGAGGTTCTGCGTGGTTGGCCCGTACTCGAAATCGCCTGAGCGATCGAGGAACTCGGTGAAGTAGCCGCTGATACAACGTTCGTTACCTCTGCACGGGCTGTTCCAGTTCGCGCCGGACAAGTGGTAGCCGGTGATCGTGAATGCCGCGTACCCGTAGACGCGGTAGTAGGCGTTATTCCCTCGCCCGCGGTACTGGTCGAACAGCGGCAGGAGAATCGTCTTGTTGTGGAGTGACGACATGCAACTCGTCCCTCCCTTGTTGCCGGGGGCTCCCTGAACTTCCTGACCGATCCGGGTGAATGCCTGACAGGTTCCCGCATTCGGTGCCAACCAGCCGAACCCACCCGGAACCAGGTTCCCCGAGGGCACGGGGCAGTCCGTGTTGGAGGTCTTGGTGAACTCGATGGTCCGCTCGATCTTGTCCGACGGAATCCCTCCGCCGGTCTGCGCCCAGAACTCACACACGTAGAAGGCGAGCGGAAGGGCAGACGTACCGCTGATCGGCGAACCCCACCCCGCGGTACTTACGGCTCCGACCTCGGACTCGTTAATTCCCAGAACAGGTGCGAACCAGTGCTCTCGGGTACCGGACGTGTCGACGGTGACCTTGCCGGCTGCTGCCACGAGGTCCACGGACACCGAGTTCTCGGCCGCGGAGGCGTTCATGTCGACGAGCTGCCGGGCGGTTGTTCTGGCCCGTGTGGTCCCGCAGTCGCTCCTGGCACAATCCTGGGCGATCGCCAGAGCGGCGGCGTCTGCTCCCATCTGCAACTTCTGCTTGTCGGAGTGGACGGCGGCGATGTCGATCGAGATGGCGGCGAACCCGATAAGGGGAACCATCAGCAGGGCGACGAGGACGCTCACGGCCCCTCGGTCGCTGTGTGCCCGAGTCGCGTCTACCCGTTGCATCGCATGCTCCCGGTGCCGGTGAGGGTGAAGTCGCCCATCGGGAGGAACCCGCTGAGCATCTCGAACGGATAAGTGACGGTGACAGTCGCGGTGGGGGTCGAGTCCTCGGGTGCGCAGTTCGCAGGCGTCACTTCGACGTCGGACTCGGGAATGCCCAATCCGATCGCGGATGCTGTCGCGGCCGACTTGGCGGCGTCAACGTCGTTCTGCAGCGCCATCACGCGCACGCCGTCACGGGCGGCGTTGGAGAGCGTGGTCTGGATGTTGTACGCCCGGCCGAACTCGATGATCCCGATCACGAGCGTCAACAGGATCGGGACGACCAGGGCGAACTCCAGGGCCGCGGCTCCGCGGTCGCTGAGGGGTTTGGTCATGGCGGGTCCTCGAGGGGAGAGGGGGCGTGAGGGATTAAACCGACTCCGGCGCAGCGCCCGGGGCTGGGCGCTGCGCCGAAAGTCAGAATGAGGGACTACTCGGGAATCCCCGCGATGCCGGTCCGGACTCGCTCGAACAACTCGTTGAGTTCGCCGCCCAGGAGAAGCACGGTCCCGATGATCACGACCGCAATCAGCCCGACCATCAGGCCGTACTCCACGGCCGTAGCACCGCGGTCCTTGCGGTCGTCAAGCCGCTCACCGGCGAGGGCGAAGAGGGTGAAGAAGTAAGTAGCAACCTGGCTCATGATGAACCGTCCTTCTGGTGCGGGGGTCGGTCGACCCAAGGGGAGGGGTGCGTCCGATTCGTTATGAATCAGTGACGAGAATCACTATGACACATCAATTCCGATTGTCAAAACAATCTGATTAATTTGTGGGCTCAGCTCACCCCGGCGTCCGGTCTGACGGCGGCCGGCCCGGCTCGCGTCAGGCCGTCAGGGCAAGCCCGGCTGCGCGAGGGCGGTCCGGATTCGCAACTAAACGCCACATACGTGCACCCGCGCAGCGGATATCGCCGCTTGGGAGGATGCGTGAACGGAGGGGTGGCAGAGGCACGAATCAGGCAGTCTTGACCACTGTCTGACGTGTCACGGTGCTTCTGGGCCGGAACTCTAGACTGTGAGAACCTTAAAGATCAAGCCAGGTGAGCCTAAGTGGCATTGCGGCAGGGTCTGGACGAGTGTCAGAGAGCGCGCCACGGGCACGCGTGGGAGATGTAAGGGTTGTCGCCCTTCGGGGGCCAGAGCTCAGCGCAGGAGGCCGAAGAGGCGTCCGCCGCGATGCTCGTGGCGCGAGAGCGCGGACCCGAGGAGGTCGGTGTCGTGCTCGTGGTCGACCTCGGCGCCGGCCAGGCGGCCCACGGTGCGCTCCCAGAGCAGTCCCTCGTACACGGCGAGGAGATCCAGGGCGGCGGCGGCGGGGTCACGCAGCCCGGCGGCGTCGAGGGCGCCGGCGAGGTCGCTCGGGTCGAGCAGGGCGGCCACGAGATCGGTGGTGTCGTCCTTGCCGGTGAGCTCCATGATGAGCGCGGAGCGGGCTGCCAGCTCGCCGCGGTAGTCGGCGAGGAGGCCCTCGATCATCCGCGTGAGCATCGCCAGGACGTCGTCGGCATCGGAGGACGCCAGTTCCTGGATCCCGGACACCTCGACGAACCCGCGCAGGAGCGAGGTGAGCCTGTCGACGGTGAGGGCGAGGAGTTGTGCACGGGTCCGGCAATAGTAGGAGGTCGAACCGGAGGGCAGTCCGGCCTCGGAGTCCACGGCGCGGTGGGTCAGCGCACGGACACCGTCCCTGGCAACCACCTCGATCGCCGAATCGGCGATGAGCATGCGCCGGTCCTCCATGGTGGCTCCCGTCGTCGTGGTTCACAGGCCTTCGGCTCGACCGCTGTAGCGCGGGCCGCTGCCGACTAGAGGATCAGCCTATCGCCGGGATCCCGTTCCTGGATCGAAACAACTCCACGCCCCGACACCGGTTTCGGTGTCGGGGCGTCCGGAGGGAGGCCGGGTGGGTCAGGCCGCCGGGGCGACCTTGCGGGCGCGCCGCTTCGCCGAGTACGTGAGTGCCGTCTGCAGGCCTGCCCGCTGTCCTTCCTCCTGCGCGGGGAGGGGCTTGGGCAGGTCCGCGAACATGCGCTCGGAGTGCGTCTCCGGGGCGTCGTCCGCCGTGCGTCGCAGCATGTGGTCGGGCAGCGACATCTTGGCGATGGTCCTCCACGCCTTGAAGTACTGCACGGGCAGCGGGCCCGCCACGTACGGCAGATCGTACTTGCGGCACACCTCGCGAACCCGGACCGACGCCTCGGCCAGACGGTTGGACGACATGTCGGGGTAGATGTGGTGCTCGATCTGGTACGACAGGTTGCCCGAGAGGAAGTCGATGACGGGCCCGCCGGTGAGGTTGGCGGAACCGAGCATCTGCCGGAGGTACCACTCGGCACGCGTCTCGTTCTCGACGTCCTTCTTGGTGAACTTCTCGGCGCCGTCGGGGAAGTGCCCGCAGAAGATCACCGCGTTGGTCCACACGTTGCGGATGCCGTTGGCGGCGAGGTTCGCCGTCAGGGTGGACTTCCAGCCCTTGCGGGAGAGTGCCGGGTAGAAGACGTAGTCCTTCGCGAGCTGGCGTCCGGCCTTCTTGGCGAAGAGGCCGAGCTTGTTCATGGTCTCGCGGCGGTCGTCCCGCCCCTTCGCGACCTTGCCCAGCTCGAGATGCTGGATACCGACGCCCCACTGGAACAGCAGTGCGAGGGCCGCGTTGTAGACGAGGTTCCCATAGAAGAACGGGTGCCAGCGCTGGTCACGCGTCACGCGGAGCACGCCGTACCCGACGTCGTCGTCAAGGCCGACGATGTTGGTGTACTTGTGATGGATGTAGTTGTGGGTCTGCTTCCAGTGCTCGGCGGTGCCCACGATGTCCCACTCCCACGTGGTGGAGTGGACCTCGGGGTCGTTCATCCAGTCCCACTGCCCGTGCATGATGTTGTGCCCGAGCTCCATGTTCTCGACGATCTTGGAGAGCCCGAGCGCGCCGGCGCCGATGGCCCACGCGGTGCGGTTGCGCGAACCGACCATCAGCAGCGCGCGGGACCCCACCTCGAGGGCGCGCTGGAAGCGGATCGTGTTGCGGATGTAGGTCGCGTCCCGCTCGCCGAGGGAGCCGATGATGTCCTGGCGGATCTGCTCGAGTTCGTCACCGAGCGCTTCGATGTCGGCCTCGGAGAGGTGCGCGAATTCCGGGATGTCCGTGATAGCCATGAACCTACGGTACCGTAGGTTACGGTCGCGTAGGTAGGGTTTAGTTGGTTGGGTCACACTCGAGGCTCGACCTCGGCCCGTGGCGGGACGCCTCGATTCGGGGAGTGGGAACCCCGCTCGGGTCGAGGCTACGGCGCTCTGGCCAGCGGCGGAGCCTGTCGATGCCACATCGTTTGTCACGGTTGTGTAACGTCGACCGGGTTCGCGGCGACATAGGGGTTGTCACGCGCCGCGGGGGCTCGAGGGAATTGCTGGAGCCCGGCGGCAACGGGGACCACCAGACCGCCAGATACGCAAGTACGCTTTCAGTACGGATCACAAGGGGACACATCATGAGCAGCGCCAACGACATCTTCCTGCAGGCCATCCAGCCCATCGTCGACATCTTCTGGACTCTGGTGTGGACCGCCACCGGCTCGACCGTCAGCGTTCCCCGCCCGGTGGCGCCCACGCCGTCCACCTGATCAGGCGCGGCCAGGTGGGAAACCTGGCCCCCTGAACCGGCTCGCTACCCCGGCCCGCCTCTCATCCGAGAGGCGGGCCGGAGTGCATTTCCTGCCCTAGGCACAGGTCCGCGCCCCGAGCCCGAGCCGTCACAACCCGAACTTCTCGCTTCCGCCCAGGTCGATCGGGATGGAAGCGCCGGTGATCCCCGCGCCAGCGGCGCTGCACAGGTAGACGGCCATCGACGAGATCGCCGACGCCTCGACCCACGGCTCGGGCAGCTGGTTCATCCCGCTGAAGGTTTCGGCCGCGTCCTCGAGCGTCGTGCCCTGGCCCCCGGTCATCATGGCGATCATCGACGGGTTCTCGATCATGGGCGTGCGGACGTTGCCGGGGTGGATGGAATTGCACCGCACCCCCGAGAAGCCGAGCTCGCCGGCCAGCGACTTGGCCAGTCCGCGGACCGCCCACTTGGAGGTCGTGTAACTGGCGGTGAACGGCGCGCCGCGGAGGCCGACCATCGAGCTGATGATCACGACGCACCCGCCCCGGCCGGTGGCCAGGATGTGGGGGATCGCGGCCGTCGTGGTGACCCAGGTGCCCTTGAGGTTGATGTCCAACGTGGTGTCCCATTCCTCCTCGGAGCGCTCCCAGGAGGCGGTGGGCTCGGGCGAGACCCCGGCGTTGGCCACCACGAAGTCGAGTCCGCCCAGTTCGGCGACCCCGGCATCAACGGACTCCCGCATCCCGGGTAGGTCGCGGACGTCGACCTCCGCGGTCACGCACCTCCGCCCCAGCGCCCGCACGGCCTCCGCGGTGGCCTGGAGGTCCTCCGGGTTGGCCATCGGATAGGGGACCGTCTCGATGTCGCGGCACAGGTCCAGGGCGATCACGTCGCACCCGGCGGCCGCGAAGGCCTCGCAGTGGGCCCGGCCCTGCCCGCGGGCGGCCCCGGTGACCAGCACGACCTTTCCGGTCAGCTCGGGAGGGGTGGCGGTGGGGCTCGACATGGTGGGTGTCCTTCGGTGATCGGTGGCGGGCCCTGCGGGGTCGCCCGCCCTGCGGCATGCTGGAAGTCCAACGTAGACAAAGTGATAGGTAGTGATCATCATGCTCGAACGGACACTTGTCCTGGTGGATACCTCATATCTACTAGCTAGCTTCTACAACTCTTGGGAGGAGGGTGCGCGCGGTCAGTTGGAGATATCCCTGGCCACGGTCGTGCACCGTTTAGATCAGGTCGCCCACGGTCTCGTGGACCAACCGGTCCAGCGACAGAACTGGTACGACGGGATCCCGGATTCCGGCCCGCACCGGTACCAGCGCACGCTGCGCGTGATCGAGGGCGTTCAACTGCGCGCGGGTCAGTTGATCGAATGGGGCGAGCGCCGAACCCAGAAAGCCGTCGACACACTTCTGGTCGCGGACATGATCCAGGCCGCCTACAAGGGACAGTGTTCCGACATGGTGCTGGTCACCGGGGACGCCGACATGATCCCGGGGGTCCGGGTGGCGGTGGACGCAGGTGTGCGGATGCACCTGGTGGGGTTCGGTTGGGATTCCATCTCCTCCGCGTTGCGCCACGCGTGCGACACAACCTTGGTGCTGGATCCGCGCACCGATTTCCACGACGCCATGCAGATCAGGGTTCTGGAGGGGCCGATCCCGCCCAAGGTGCGATCGTCCGCCGAGCGGCCCACCGCGCCCGGCGACGATGCCAGCGAGCCGGTCGGCGAGGAGTCGGTGGGGATGGTCGAGGTGGATCTGCGGTCCGATCGCGCGGCCGCCACCTCGGTGGCCGACGAGGCCAGCCTGACGATCGCCGATGAGGAGTGGGCCGCCGACGCCGAGGAGCGGGCGGCAGATGAACAGGACTGCGCGGCGATCTCCGAGACCCATGCTGCTGACATCGATGGCGCCGAGACCGCCGCGGGATCGACGCCCGCGAACGGGCGCGGTGCGAAGCCGGGCGCCGGAGCGGGGCCGGCGGGGAAGGTCCGTGGGTCACAACCGGAGCCCCAGCCCCAGCCGCAGTCGCCGCACCAGCCCCGGCGCTCGGAGGGCGGGCCCCGGGACAGCGAGGTGCGGGAAGACGAGCCCCAGGAATCCGAGCCCCAGTCACAGCCGCCGTCCCCGACTCGTGCGCAGGCCAGGACGTCGACGCCGGGCCCTCCGCCCAACGGGGCGTCGCGCCCGAGCCCGTCGATGATGGCCCCTCACCGCCGCCCGCTCCGCTCCAAGTTCGTGCCCCTCTCGGAGGAGGTGTGGACCTCGTCCGGCGAGCAGACCCCGTTCGACGTGGGCCAGCAGTACGCGACCTGGTGGTACGAGCAGGCCGCGACCGAGGAGCAGCGCGACCAGGCCCACCTGCTCTCCGGGGGCGTGCTCCCACCGGCGGTGGACCGCCCTCTACTGCAGTTCGCCTGTCAGATGCTCAACGAGTTCACCCTGACCGAGGCGCAGCGGGTGCGGCTGCGCGACGGATTCCACGAGGGGATCCGCGCGGTTCTGCTCAAGCACCGCTGACCCGGGCGGGTCGAGGCATCAGAAGGGCGGGGGGTCGTGGTCGTCACCGACCAGCCCGTCGTCCCGAGCCGCGGCCGCGTTCTCGCGTCGCTGCGCGGCGATCCGGCACGCCCGCCTGTACCAGTGGGTGCTGAGGGGCCGGGAGCGGAGCCAGGGGCGGTCGGGGGAGCCGGGTCCGGGAGGCGCCTCGGACCCGTTGCACGTGCGGTCCCGCCACTTAGCCAGGGGGCCGTCGGGGAGGGTGGTGATGGTGTGACCACTCTCCGTGACGACGGTCAGCGTTCCGTCCCGCAGGAGTCGGTAATACCAGGTGTGGAAGGTCTTGAACCTGTGGTGCCGCCGGCAGAGGCACATGAGATTGGCCTCGACGGTCTGGCCGCCCCGGTCCGGTTCGGAATGGTCGAACGGCACGACATGATCCACGTCGCAGTCCTCGGCGGAGACCGAACATCCGGGGTGACGGCAGGTGCCGTCGCGTAGCCGGATCCGGCGGGCGAGCTCGGCGCTGATCCGGTAGCGGCGCGCACCGCCGACCGAGTCCGCGGACCCGGCCTCGGGGTCGGGCAGGAAGATGTGGGCGCCGACACTGCGGGCGAGCAGGGCGATGAGGGCGTCGATCGACGCGGGGCCGCCTCGCGGGAGGTACACCTCGGGCTCCTCGCCGGGCCCGCGAGGGGCCAGGATGGTGATGATCGGTCTGATCTGCGGCCCGGGCGCGAGTCCGGCCGGACCG
>NZ_JAALEA010000080.1 GCF_014145145.1 Dietzia cercidiphylli | reverse complement strand
CCGGGGCGCTCGGCTGTATCCGGCGGCTCAGCCGAATCGGCCGGAGACGTAGTCCTCGGTCTGCTTGTGGTCCGGGTTCGAGAAGATCTTCTCCGTCGAGTTGACCTCCACCAGCTGGCCCGGCATGCCGGTGGCCTCGAGCGAGAAGAACGCGGTCTGATCGGACACGCGCGCCGCCTGCTGCATGTTGTGCGTCACGATCACGATGGTGAACTCGCTCTTGAGCTCGGCGATGAGGTCCTCCACCGCGAGGGTGGAGATGGGGTCGAGCGCGGAGCAGGGCTCGTCCATGAGCAGGACCTGGGGCTCGATGGCGATCGCGCGGGCGATACACAGGCGCTGCTGCTGACCGCCGGAGAGCCCCCCGCCCGGCTTGTCCAGTCGATCCTTGACCTCGTTCCACAGATTGGCGCCGCGCAGCGACTTCTCGGCCACCTCGTCCAGGGTCTTCTTGTTCCTGACGCCCTGGAGCCTGAGACCGGCGGTGACGTTCTCCTTGATCGACATCGTCGGGAACGGGTTGGGCCGCTGGAACACCATGCCGATGGTCCGTCGGACGGCGACGGGGTCCACCTTCTTGTCGTAGATGTCGACGCCGTCGAGCTTGATGGATCCCGTGGCGTACGCGCCCGCGATCTCCTCGTGCATACGGTTGAGCGAGCGGAGCACGGTGGACTTGCCGCAGCCGGACGGGCCGATGAACGCGGTCACCGAGCGCGGGGGGACGTGGAGGTCGACGTCCTTCACGGCGTGGAAGTCACCGTAGAAGATGTCGACGTTCTCGAGGTCGAGTCGCTTGGCCATGACAGGGTCCTTACTTGGTCTTCGGCGCGAGCGCCTTGGAGGCGAACGTGGCGAGGACGTTCGCCAGCGCGATGATGATGATCAGGGTGAGGGCGGCGCCCCAGATCCGGTACTGGCCGGCTTCCGTCGGGTTCGAGAGCTGGTTGAAGATCAGCAGCGGCAGCGAGGCCATGTTGCCCTCGAAGAGGCTGTAGTTGAAGCTCGCCGTGTACCCCACGAGGATCAGTACCGGGGCGGTCTCGCCCATCACCCGGGCGATCGAGAGGAACACCCCGGAGATCATGCCCGACAGCGCGGTCGGGACCACGATGCTGACGATGGTCTTCCACTTGGGCACGCCGAGCGCGTAGGACGCCTCACGGAGCTCGTCCGGGACGAGCTTGAGCATCTCCTCGGTGGAGCGCACGATCAGCGGCAGCATGAGCAACACCAGCGCCAGGCTCACCGCGAACGCGCTGAGCTGGAACCTCAGCACCGAGACCCAGACGCCGAAGATGAAGATGGCGGCCACGACCGAGGGCACGCCCGCGAGCACGTCGACCATGAAGGTGGTCGGCTTGGCCAGCCTCGACTCGGGGTACTCGACCAGCATGATGCCCGCCGCCACCCCCAGCGGGATCGAGATGACCGCGGCGATGATCGCCTGGACGAGGCTGCCGTAGATGGCGTGCCCCACACCGCCACCCATCGAGGACGGGGAGACGAGGAAGAACGAGTTCGTCCACCAGGTGGGGTTGATGACCGCGGGGATACCGGACTCGATCACCTTGTAGAGCAGCGCCACCAGCGGGATGACGGCCAGCACGAAGCACAGCGAGAAGATCACCGTCGCCGCCCTGTCCTTGATCCTGCGGCTGCCGGCGATCGGCAGGAACGTGTCCGACGGCTTGGCGGGCTTGGCGAGGTCGGGAGTTGCCTGGGTCATCAGCCGTTGACCTTTCCACCGGACACGGAGCGTGCGATGAGGTTGACGAAGAAGGTGAGGATGAAGAGCACGAGACCCGCCGCGATGTAGGCACCGGTCGGCAGCGGGTGGTTGAACTCGGCCGCGCCCGACGCGATCTTGGAGGCGAACGTGAAGCCGCCGTCGAAGAGCGACAGCGTGCCGGGGGCGCTCGCGGCCCGCAGGATGATGAGGACCGCGACGGTCTCGCCGAGCGCCCGGCCGAGCGCGAGCATGGAGCCCGCGATCATGCCGGACTTGGCGTAGGGGAAGCACGTCATCCGGATCTTCTCCCACTTGGTGGCGCCCAGGGCGAGGGCGGCCTCCTGGTGGAGCGAGGGGGTCTGGCGGATGGTCTCGCGCGACATCGAGGTGATGATCGGCAGGATCATGATCGCCAGGACCACCCCGGCGGTGAAGATGGTCCCGCCGCCGGCGATCGACACGTTGCCGTCGCCGAAGAGGAAGATCCATCCGAGGTTCTCGTTGAGCCACGTGGACAACGGGACCAACAACGGCCCGAGCACGATCAGGCCCCACATGCCGTAGATGATCGACGGGACCGCCGCGAGCAGGTCGATGAGCGCCGACAGCGACCTCGACAGCCGGGCCGGTGCGTACTGCACGAGGAACGTCGCGATGCCGATGGACACCGGAACGGCGAGGAACAACGCGAAGAGCGAGCTCAGCACGGTCACCCTGAACATGTCGAGGATGCCGAACCGCATGTTGTCCGGATCGCTCGTGTTCCACTCGGACGACGTGAGGAAGTTGACGTTGTTCGCCAGGAGGGAGGGCGTCGCCTGCATGACCAGGACGATCGCGATCAGGGCGATGAGAGCGACGATGACGGCGCCGGCCGCCACCGTGACGCCCCGGAACACCGCGTCCGCCTTCTGCGAGGACCGGCCCTCGAGGAGGTCGCCCTTGGCGCCCTTCTCCGTATCCGGCACCGACCCCGAGCTGCCGGGGAGCCCGCCGGACTGCCCGGTGTTCCGGTCGGCGTGGCGGTCGACGGATTCGTGAACTGTCATGGGACCTTCAGTCGCTCGGGGGATGAGATGGCCGGTCACCGGCTCGCCGCGATCAGCGGCGGGCCGG
>NZ_JAALEA010000007.1 GCF_014145145.1 Dietzia cercidiphylli | reverse complement strand
GCTCCCTCCGGCACCGCCGCTCCCTCCTGCACCGCCGCCCCGTCCCGCTCCCGGCCCCGTATCGGAGTCGCGATCGGGTGT
Source organism: Dietzia cercidiphylli (assembly GCF_014145145.1). GTDB lineage: Bacteria > Actinomycetota > Actinomycetes > Mycobacteriales > Mycobacteriaceae > Dietzia > Dietzia natronolimnaea. The sequence goes on along the minus strand of NZ_JAALEA010000007.1, from coordinate 24,105 downwards.
GTGGCGTCCCCGGGCCGCCCACCGGCCCCGGGCCCACCGGGCGGTCAGCCGCCCCGCAGACGGGAACGACACGCCGTTCAGGCGGGCGATCGTCTCCAGGAGCGCGTCCTCCTGCGGGGACCCGGTCTCCGGGGAGATCTGGCGGAACCACGCACGTTGTCCGTAGGGACCGGTCCACTGGCGCACCGCCGCCTCGAGGTCGTGGAGTTGGACGCCCCGTTGCCGACGCCCCGTCCACACGTCGGTCAACGCCCGGCCCATCTCCGCGTGCCAAAGCAGCGGGGGCAGGTCGTCGAGGACCACCGCCACCCCCACGTGGTTCACGGGGGAATTGGTCAGGGTCTGGATCAGCCGGTCGGCGGTCGTGCGCCCACGGAACAACCACAGGTCCCCGGTCCGGGTGCGGTGGGCCGCGGCGGCCAGCGGGACGGTGTCGAGACTCATGGTGCGATCCTGCCAGGTGCCCCGGCGAGAGGATCTACCCTTGACGCCATGGCACCCCGCGGACGGCAGTGGCTCAAGATGGTCGGCGCGGCCGGGGTGGTCGGAGTGGCCGCCACCGGGATCCTCGCCGCACGGACCGAACGCCGGCGGCAGTCGTACGAGCCGGAGGAGATCCGGGAGCGACTGCACCAGCGCTACACCCGCATCCAGTCCCGCCGGGAGGGTGGCACGGCCTGACACCCGGATCGATCCCCACACCGGGTCCCGATACCCTGGCGGACACCATGTCGACGTCTCCCGCGCCCGCCCCCGAACTGCGCCGGGCCCGGCACGATCTCCTGGTCCGGCTCGACGACGTCGGCATCCTCGACGCCCACCGGTTCCGGTCGCGGATCCGCAGGGCCCGCGCCGACCAGTTGGACGACCTGGGCGGGCAGATCGACGCCGCCGCCGCTCGTCTGCGTCGGCGTGCGGAGTCGGTTCCGACCCCGGAGTATCCGGAACAACTGCCGGTCAGCGCCCGTAAGGACGAGATCGCGGCGGCGATCCGCGACAACCAGGTCGTGGTGATCGCCGGCGAGACCGGATCCGGGAAGACCACCCAGATCCCCAAGATCTGTCTGGAACTCGGCCGCGGCGTGCGCGGGATGATCGGCCACACCCAGCCCCGCAGGCTGGCGGCCCGGTCCGTCGCCGAGCGCATCGCCGAGGAACTGGGGGTGGAGACCGGCCGGCTGGTGGGGTCGGCCGTGCGCTTCGACGACCGTACCGGTGCCGACACCGCGGTCAAACTGATGACCGACGGGATACTGCTCGCCGAGATCCGACGGGACAGGCTGCTGCGCGCCTACGACACGATCATCATCGACGAGGCCCACGAACGCAGCCTCAACATCGACTTCCTGCTCGGCTACCTCCGGCAGATCCTGCCCCGGCGGCCGGACCTCAAACTCATCATCACCTCCGCCACGATCGACCCCGACCGCTTCGCCCGCCACTTCGCGGATCCGGCGGGCCATCCCGCCCCTGTCATCGAGGTCTCCGGTCGCACCTTCCCCGTGGAGATCCGGTACCGGCCGCTCCAGGTCGACCACGCGGACCGGACCATCGACCTCGACCCCCTGGACGCGCTCGCCGATGCGGTCGGCGAGCTCCTGGCCGAGGGTGACGGCGACGTACTCGTCTTCCTCTCCGGCGAACGCGAGATCCGCGACGCCGAGGAGGTGCTCCGGGGGCGGAAATTCAAGAGCACCGAGATCTTTCCGCTTTTCGCCCGGCTCACCTCCGCCGAGCAGCAACGGGCCTTCCGTCAGCATTCGACCCGGCGCGTGGTCCTGTCGACCAACATCGCGGAGACCTCGGTGACGGTCCCGGGGATCCGCTACGTCGTGGACACCGGCCTCGCCCGGATCTCCCGCTATTCGACCCGCACCAAGGTCCAGAGGCTGCCGATCGAGCCGATCTCGCAGGCCTCCGCCGCACAGCGCGCCGGCCGCTGCGGCCGCGTCGCCGACGGCATCTGCATCCGTCTGTACTCGGAGGACGACTTCGACTCCCGACCCGAGTTCACCGACCCGGAGATCCTGCGCACCAACCTGGCGTCGGTCATCCTGTCGATGGCCGATCTCGACCTGGGAGCCGTGGACGACTTCCCGTTCGTCGAACCACCCGACCGCAAGGCCGTCCGGGACGGCATGACGTTGCTCACCGAGCTCGGGGCGCTCCGGACCGACGACGACGAACGCCCGCACCTGACCAGGGTGGGCCGCGACATGGCGTCCCTCCCCCTCGACCCCCGTCTGGCCCGGATGGTCGTGGAGGGCCACCGAAACGGCGCCCTGGGGGATGTCCTGGTCGTGGTCGCGGCCCTGACCGTGCAGGATGTCCGCGAGAGGCCCGCCGAGGAGCGCGACAAGGCGGACCAGCTCCACCGGCGCTTCGCCGACAAGTCCTCCGACTTCCTGGGCTACCTCAACCTGTGGCGCTACCTCACCGAACAGCGGCGCGAGCTCTCCGGCAGCGCGTTCCGGAAAATGTGCAAGGCCGAGTACCTGCACTGGTTGCGGATCCGCGAGTGGCAGGACCTCACCGCCCAGTTGACCAGCATGTGCCGCGAGCGGGGCTGGCATCCACCGTCCGGTCACGCCGCGGAGGACGACCTCCACAAGGCGATCCTCTCCGGACTGCTCACCAACGTCGGGATGAAGGACGAGGACACCAGGGAGTTCCGCGGCACCCGCGGTATCCGCTTCCAGGTGTTCCCCGGTTCCGATCTCGCCCGCAAGCCGCCGCGATGGATCATGGCCTCCGAGTTGGTCGAGACCTCCAGACTGTGGGCCCGGGACGTCGCGCGCATCGATCCGGTGTGGATCGAACTACTCGGGGGGCATCTCGTCCGCACCCAGTACTCAGAGCCGCACTGGTCCGACGCCCAGGGCGCGGCGATGGCCTACGAGAAGGTGCTGCTCCTGGGGCTGCCCGTGGTCGAGGCGCGTCGCATCCTCCTCTCCAGGGTCGACGCACCGCTCGCGCGGGAGATGCTCGTCCGGCACGGGATCGTCGAGGGACGATGGACCACCCGCATCCCGGTGATCATGGAGAACGCCGTGGCCGTGGAACAGGCGCGGGAGCTGGAGACCCGCAGTAGACGCCGCGACCTCGTCATCGACGACGACACCCTGGTCGGGTTCTACCTCGAGCGGCTCCCCGAGGACATCACCTCCGGCCGCCACCTGGAATCGTGGTGGCGTAAGCAGGGCCGGGAGGACCCGGATCGTCTGCGTCTTCGCCCCGAGCAGATCCGCACGTCGGACACCGCCCCGGCCGCCTCCGAGTTCCCGCCGATCTGGCGCCAGGGCGAGCGGGACTTCGAGCTCAGATACTCGTTCGACCCGGGGGTCGACTCCGACGGCATCACCGTGCGGGTCCCTCTCCCCCAGCTGTCCTCGGTCGCGACGTCCGGCTTCGAGTGGCTCGTCCCCGGCCTGCGCGAGGAGCTGTACACGGAGATGCTCCGGACGCTCCCCAAGTACCTGAGGCGTCTGTGTTCCCCGCCCGCCGAGTACGCGGCACTGCTGGCCGGTGACCTCGCCCCGCGGTCGGCACCGCTCCCCGTGGCGCTCGCCGCCGCGCTCTCGGCCCGCATAGGCACGACCGTCGAGCCCCGCGAGTTCCACCCGGAACAGCTCCCCGACCATCTCCGCATGCGTTTCGAGGTGGTCGACGGTGACGAGGTCGTCGCGGCCGGTACGGACCTGGGAGCACTACGCAGTCGGTTGGTGGACAAGGTCCGTGCCACGCTCAACTCCAGACTCGTCCCCGATGACGGACCTCATCGGGCGTGGACCGCGGACACGATCGGGGACCTGTCGCCCTCGATCACCGGCACGGTCGACGGTGTGGAGGTGACGGTCTACCCGGCCCTGCAGGTCCGCCCCGACGGCATCCACCGGATCGCCTGCGCCACAGAGACGGAACGTCGAGCCGCGCAGACGACAGCGGTACTGACCCTGATCTCAGCGGACCTGATCTCGGCGGCATCGATAGTCCGGGGTCGTCCGGTCGAGCAACGCCTCGCGCTCACCCAGTATCCCCACGAGGGTGCCGATGGACTGGTCTCGGACGCGGCGCTGGCGGCGTGCGGGCGGCTGATCGCCGGACGCAGAGGAGAGCCGGTACTCACCGTGCACGACTTCGACGAGGTGCGCGCGCGCGCCCGATCCGAGGCGCCGGCCGCCATCACGGCCTCGATCTCCGCCGCCCTTCCGGCGTTGGTCGCCGCGCAGTCGGTCTCCGCCCGGCTGGACCAGGTACCACGCGACCTCGCGGACGACGTCAGGCCCGCTCTGGACTTCCTCGTGGGAAAGGGATTCCTCGCCCGACACCCGGCGGAGGTCCTCCCGCAACTGGAACGCCACGTGAGGGCGATCGACCTCAGGCTGGACCTCGCGGAGAAGTCACCGTCGAGGTACCGGGAGCTCGCCGCCCGGTTGGAGAAGTCGGAGGCCACTGTCGCGGAGGCGACGGCGGCGCTCCGCCGACGACCGGGTGGGGCGCGGGCAGCCCGGGATCTCCGGTGGATGTTGGCCGAATACCGTGTCGGCCTCTTCGCGCAGTCTCTGGGTACCGCGCGCCCGGTCTCCGCCGAGAGGATCGAGAAGGCGGTCGCCGCCGCGCTCTCCCGGCGGAACGCGCGTTGAGCCCTCACACCGCCCGTACACAGGAACCGATCCCGGTGCGACGCGGAGAGGACCGGGACTAGTGAGCAGCGTGCCGTTCGCGAAGCGCGATGATCTCGCTCTCGAAATCCGCAGCGGAACTGAATTGTTTGTACACGGAGGCGAATCGCAGATACGCGACCTCGTCCAGATCTTGTAGAGGCCCCAGGATCGCCAGCCCGATCTCGTGAGCGGGGACCTCTGAGGCGCCGCCGGCCCGGACAGCGTCTTCGACCTGCTGCGCGAGCCGCCGGAGCGCGTCCTCGTCGACCGACCTCCCCTGGCACGCGCGTCGCACACCGCGGACCACTTTGTCGCGGCTGAAACGCTCCGTCACACCGTTGCGCTTGAGGACGGTCAACAACGGGGTCTCGAGGGTGGTGAACCGGTGTCCGCAGTCGGGGCACTCGCGCCGACGCCGGATCGCCTGCCCTTCGTCGACCGACCGCGAGTCGATCACCCGTGAGTCCTCGTGGTGACATATGGGGCAGTACATTCCAGCTTCGCCATTCGTCGACCTGGTCCGAACCGCTCCGCCGGCCGGAGCCGACGGCGGCGCGGGGGCGACGGGCCGCCGTCCCGGGTCCATTCTAGGAGGCGATACCGTGGGTCACGCGTAGGCGGGCCCGCCCAGGAGTGCCAACGCGAGCAGCATCAGGATTCCGAAGACGATTCCACAGGCCACCAGAGCCCACGTCGGCACATCGTCCACCACCGGCGCACTCGACCTCGCCTCGCTACCGCATGCCCTGACCCTTTCCGCGGACGCGGGGCGGACGAGCACTCGCCGTCCGGGCGCCACCGACCGCGTGGCCGTCTGGCGCCCCCGGTCGAGCGTGCGGATGACGGGACGGGCCCCGGCATCAGGGCGGGGATGCACCCTGGACGAAACGGGCCGGTCGTGATCGGTCACGCAGACCTCCGTCCAGGGCACGGAGGGACGCGATCGTGGCTGCATCTCCATAACGGTCATGAGAACTCCCAACTCGATACGGTGTGCGAACCTCATTCGCACGCCCGTGTGCCTTGTTGTGCACATCTGTTCGAACCCGAACCTGCCTAGAGTTGTATCACGCGGGTCCGACAGAGTCGACATTCGTGGCGACATTTCTTCGAACACCTGTGTGGCGCTCACGTCCGACGGGCAGTAGGGTGTACACAGATAGCGACGTCGAACACCCATTCGCCGAAGGGACCCCCACATGCCCAAGCCCGACTTCGAGGCCCTGACGACCCGCCAGAAGAGCGTTCTGTTGCACATCCACGACACGGTCAAGGACCGGGGCTATCCCCCGAGCATCCGAGAGATCGGTGACGCCGTCGGTCTGCAGTCGACCTCCTCGGTGGCCCACCAGTTGCGGACGTTGGAGAAGAAGGGCTTCCTGACCCGTGATCCGCACAAGCCGCGGGCGGTCGACGTCCACGGCGTCCCGGGGCAGCGGTCCCGAGGTCGTCGCGCGCCCGTCCAGGAGGAGACGCGTCCCAGCGGGGCCGTGGAACCCGTCTACGTCCCTGTCCTGGGGCGGATCGCGGCCGGCGGTCCGATCCTCGCCGAGCAGGCGGTGGAGGAGGTCTTCCCCCTCCCCTCCGACCTGGTGGGTTCCGGGGACCTGTTCATGCTCAGAGTGGTCGGCGAGTCGATGATCGACGCCGCGATCTGTGACGGGGACTACGTGGTGGTGCGCCGTCAGAACGTCGCGGACAACGGCGAGATCGTGGCGGCGATGATCGACGGGGAGGCCACGGTCAAGACTTTCCGCCGGGATTCGAGCGGGGTGTGGCTCCTGCCCCACAACCCGTCGTTCAGTCCGATTCCCGGGGAGCACGCGACGATCCTCGGAAAGGTCGTCACGGTCTTCCGCAAGCTCTGAACCGGCCGGAACCGGGTGTCGCCTGATCCGTCGACGGGGTCAGGCGACACCGTCACGGGATCCGGGGACCCGATACTCCCCGAGCTCTCGGGCCACGGAGGCCGGAAGCCGGACCACGATCCTCGTGCCGTCCTTCGTGTGATCCTCGTCCACCACGGCGCCCTCCGCGTGGACACGGGAGACCACATCACCCCGGGTGAACGGGATCTCGAGTGTGACCTCCGTGTCCCCGGAGGCGACCACCCGCATTATTCGGTCGAGGAGCTCGTCGAACCCCTCACCCGTCGCCGCCGAGACGAAGACCGCGTCCGGCAGGGCGTGGTGCAGTTCCGTCAACACCACCGGGTCAGCGACGTCGACCTTGTTGATCACCACGAGTTCGCGGGGCCTCTCGGCCTTCTGCTCTTCCACGACGTCGTTGATGACGGTGCGGACGGCCTCGATCTGGCGCAGGGGGAAGGCGTCCGATCCGTCGACCACGTGCAGGAGCAGCTCGGAGTCCACGACCTCCTCCAACGTCGAGCGGAACGCCTCGACGAGCTGGGTCGGGAGGTGTCGGACGAATCCGACCGTATCTGTGAAGACCACTACCCGCCCGTCGGGGAGCTCGGACCGCCGTGTGGTGGGGTCCAGCGTGGCGAACAGTGCGTTCTGGACCAGTACGCCCGCACCGGTCAAGCGGTTGAGCAGGCTCGACTTCCCGGCGTTGGTGTACCCGGCGATCGCGATCGACGGCACCGGGGTGGCGCGACGGCGATGCCGCTTGGTGTCCCGGGCCTGCTTCATGCCCTTGATCTCACGGCGCAGCCTCGCCGTGCGCTCCCGGATTCGGCGGCGGTCCGTCTCGATCTTGGTCTCACCGGGACCACGGAGTCCGACGCCTCCGTTGCTGCCCGCCCGGCCACCCGCCTGCCGGGAGAGTGCCTCACCCCAGCCACGCAGTCGCGGGAGCATGTACTCCATCTGCGCCAAGGACACCTGGGCCTTACCCTCACGGCTGGTCGCGTGTTGGGCGAAGATGTCGAGGATCAGCGCGGTGCGGTCGATCACCTTGACGTTGACGACCTTCTCGAGCGCGATGAGCTGACCCGGCGTGAGCTCGCCGTCGCAGATCACCGTGTCCGCCCCCGTCGCGGTGATCACGTCCTTCAGGGTCTTGGCCTTCCCCGAACCGATGTAGGTGGCGGGGTCCGGCTTGTCGCGGCGCTGGATCAGCGCGTCGCAGACCTCGGAGCCTGCGGTCTCGGCGAGCTGTGCCAACTCGGCCATCGCGGCCTCCGCCTGGGCGGCGGTGCCCTCGGTCCAGACCCCGACCAGCACGACCCGCTCGAGGCGGAGTTGGCGGTACTCGGCGTCGTTGACGTCCTGGAGTTCGGTCGACAACCCGACGACCCGGCGCAGCGAGGAGCGCTCCTCGAGCTGGAATTCTCCGACCGAAGGGTCATGGTCTCGTGTGGCCCGGTCAGGGGCGGTGTCATCGATAGTCATTCACCGGCATCATCTCACAATTCCGGTCGGGACGCCTCCGTGCGGCGCGCGGGTAGCGGTCGCCGGTACCGCCCCTCGGCGACGATCACGGACGGCCCCGTCAGAGTGGAACCCACGCCGGTCAGGGCCACCGCGACCTCTCCCCCGGGAACGGACACCACCACGTCACCGGTGGCCTGTCCGGCGTCGGCGAGGGCCGCGACGGCCGTGGCGACGATTCCGGTGCCGCAGGACATCGTCTCCCCGGATCCTCGCTCGTGGACGCGCATCGACACCCGACCGTCGGTGAGCGGGGTGGCGATCTCCACGTTGACGCCGGCGGGGAAGAAGCCGGTGTCGAACTCGGGCGCCTCGTGCACCGGCAGTTCGCGCAACCCGTCGGCCCCCAGGCCCGGGACCACGCACGCGAGGTGGGGGTTACCCATGTCGACGGCGAGTCCGGCGTACACCCGGCCACCGAGCTCCACGGACGAGACCCCGAGAAGCCGGGGCTCGCCCATGTCCACACGGACCACGGCCTGGTCACCGTCATGGATCAGAATATCGGCGGGCCGAGGACCGGATCGTGTGCCCACGGGGATCCGGCCGGCCCCGACCCTGCCGGTCGCCACCAGGGCGTGGGCGAACACCCTGACCCCGTTCCCGCACATCTCCGCGATCGATCCGTCTGCGTTCCGGTAGTCCATGAACCAGTCCGCGGCGTCGACGCCCTCCGGGAGGACGGCGAGGACGCCCTGGTCGACCAGTGCACCCGCGGTGGCGATGCGCAGCACCCCGTCGGCGCCGAGGCCGGCCCGTCTGTCGCAGACGGCGCGCACCAGGTCCTCGTCGAGGTCCACCTCCGCGTGGTCGTCGGGCAGGACCACGAAGTCGTTGAGCGTTCCGTGCCCCTTGATAAAGGCGAGGCCGTCGAGAGTGGCGGTCGGGGGCGCGGGTGTCATGCCATCAGATCCTAGCCAATCCGACCGCCGTTCCACGCTGCGGAAAACCCGGATGATCCCTCGGCAGGGGGGCACTACAGTCGGAGGCGAGAACGGTCCCTATGTGAGGAGAGCATCGATGTCCGAACGCATCACCGTCGGCGACGTCCAGGTCGACGAGGTCCTGTACGACTTCGTCAACACCCAGGCGATCCCGGGCACCGGGGTCGATCCCGACGCGTTCTGGGCGGGAGTCTCCGAGATCTTCACCGACCTGGCCCCGCGCAACCGCGAGCTGCTCGCCGTCCGCGACGACCTGCAGTCGAGGATCGACTCCTGGCACAACGAGAACCCCGCCCCGATCGACCCGGCCACCTACCGTGCGTTCCTGCAGGAGATCGGCTACCTGGTCCCGGAGCCGGACTCCGTTCAGGTCAACACTCAGAACGTGGACGACGAGATCGCCACGGTCGCGGGCCCCCAGTTGGTCGTGCCGATCATGAACGCGCGTTTCGCGATCAACGCCGCCAACGCCCGGTGGGGTTCGTTGTACGACGCGCTCTACGGCACCGACGCGATCCCGGAGTCCGGTGGGGCCGAGCAGGGGTCCTCCTACAACAAGGTCCGCGGGGACCGCGTCATCGCCTGGGCCCGCGAGTTCCTCGACGACGCCGCGCCGCTCGACTCCGGCAGTCACGTCGGCACCACGGGCTACACCGTGGTGGACGGCCGACTGCAGGTGACACTCGCCGACGGGGCGACGACAGGCCTCGCCGATCCCGCACAGTTCGTCGGCTACCTGGGCGACGGCGCCGCCCCGACCTCGGTCCTCCTGCGCAACAACGGCCTGCACGTGGAGGTCCAGATCGACGCCGACTCACCGATCGGATCGACCGACTCCGCCGGCGTCAAGGACGTTGTCCTGGAGTCCGCCGTCTCCACCATCATGGACTTCGAGGACTCCGTCGCGGCCGTCGACGCCGAGGACAAGACCCACGGCTACCGCAACTGGCTGGGTCTGATGAAGGGCGACCTCTCCGAGGAGATCAGCAAGGGCGACAAGACCTTCACCCGCGTCCTCCACGACGACCGGGTCTTCACCGCGCCCGACGGATCCGGCGAGGTCCGGCTCCACGGCCGCTCGATGCTCTTCGTCCGCAATGTGGGGCATCTCATGACCACCCCCGCGGTCCTCGACGCGGACGGGAACGAGTTGCCCGAGGGCATCCTCGACGCCCTGATCACCTCGCTGGCGGGCATGCACGGCATCGCGCCGGGCAACGAGCGCGGCAACAGCCGCACCGGGTCCATCTACATCGTCAAGCCCAAGCAGCACGGCCCGGCCGAGGTGGCCTTCACCACCGAGCTGTTCGGCCGGGTCGAGGCGCTCCTCGGTCTGCCGGAGAACACCCTCAAGGTGGGCATCATGGACGAGGAGCGGCGCACCTCGGTCAACCTCGCCGCCTGCATCGCCGAGGCCACCGATCGCGTCGTCTTCATCAACACCGGCTTCCTCGACCGGACCGGGGACGAGATCCACACCTCCATGGAGGCCGGCCCGATGATCCGCAAGGGTGAGATGAAGTCCGCCCGCTGGATGACCGCCTACGAGGACTTCAACGTCGACACCGGCCTGGCCTGCGGTCTGCGCGGTCGCGCGCAGATCGGGAAGGGCATGTGGGCCAAGACCGACCTCATGGCCGAGATGCTCGCCGAGAAGATCGGGCAGCCGAGGGCCGGCGCCAACACCGCGTGGGTGCCGTCGCCGACCGGCGCGACCCTCCACGCGACCCACTACCACCGGGTGAACGTGATGTCCCGACAGGAGGAACTCCTCGCCGGCGGACCGCGCGCGAGCGTCGACGACATCCTCAGCGTCCCCCTCGCGACCGACACGAACTGGACCGACGCCGAGAAGAAGGAGGAGGTCGACAACTCGTGCCAGACCATCCTCGGTTATGTCGTCCGGTGGGTCGAACAGGGCATCGGCGTCTCGAAGGTGCCGGACATCCACGACGTCAACCTGATGGAGGACCGCGCCACCCTGCGGATCTCCTCGCAGATGCTCGCCAACTGGATCCGTCACGACATCATCACGGCCGAGGACGTCGAGGACTCGTTGCGCCGGATGGCGGAGATCGTCGACCAGCAGAACGCCGGTGACGAGGCATACCGGAACATGGCGCCGGACTTCGACTCGTCGATCGCCTGGCAGGCCGCCCGCGAGCTCATCCTCGAGGGGACCGGGCAGCCCTCGGGCTACACCGAGCCGATCCTGCACCGTCGCCGCCGCGAGTTCAAGGCCGCCAACGGGCTGTAGAACGGCCCCGCCGCGAAGCCCCGGAAGGATCCGCTGCCCGCACACCGGGATCCGCTCCCCCCACAGGGGTAGCGGATCCCGGGCCGGGGCGGCGGATCCTTCCGCGTCAGGGGTGCAGGTCCGCGACGGCCGCCCTGAGCACCCCGATGGCGGCGTCGCGGCGCTCCTCGGTGAACCTCGCCTCGGGCCCCGACGCGGACACCGCGACCGCGGCGTCCCCGACCCCCACCGTGATCGCGACACAGCGGACGCCCTCCTCCTGTTCCGACTCGTCGGTGGCGAACCCCACCCTGCGTACGCGGGCGAGCTCGTCCAACAACCGGTCCGGGTCGACGATGGTGGCATCCGTGTACCCGGGCATGCCGGTCCGTTCCAGCATCGCGCGGACCTCGTCGTCGTCGTCCCGGGCGACCAACGCCTTCCCCACCGCCGTGCAGTGCACGTGCACCCGACGGCCCACCTCGGTGAACATCCGCATCGAGTGCGGCGACGGGACCTGGGCGAGGTACACGACACCGTCCCCCTCACGAACGGCGAGGTTGGCGGTCTCGCCGGTCCCGTCGACCACGGCCGCGAGCACCGGCTGGGCCCACGACCACGTCGCCCTCCCCGCGACCTCGCCGATCCGCTGCAATCGGGGGCCGAGCAGATAGTCGCGGCGCGCGTCCCGGCGGAGGTGACCCGACTCGGCGAGCGTCCCGCACAGCCGGTGGACGGTGGCCGCGGCCAGACCCGTGTCGGCGCACAGCTCCCCGAGGGACGCGCGGCCGCCCCGCCGGGCCAACGAGTCGAGGAGGGCGAACGCCCGGTCGACCGACTGGACGCGGGTGCGGCCGGGGTTCGAGGCGCTCATCGCGGAGCCTCACCGAGGAGCTCGAGTGCTGTCTCCACAGGGGTCCGTCCACCGCGGGGCGTGCCGTCGACCTGGCGGGTGTCGGTGTCGATCCACCTGATGCGGTGATCACGCCCGAACCACGACCGCTGCCTGCGCACGTACCGGCGGGTGCCGATCACCGTGCGCTCCCGGGCGCGGGCCACCCCCTCGTCGTCGATCCCCAGCTCGTCGTCCATCTCGTCGAGAACCTGCGCGTACCCGATGGCCCGCCGGGCCGTCACGCCCTCGAGCAGTCCGAGCCCGACGAGCCCACGCACCTCGTCGATCAGCCCGTCGGCGAACATGCGCCCGGTACGGGCGTCCAGCCGGTCATCGAGCTCGGGAAGCGCGCACCGTAGGCCGAGCAGCCGCGTGCCCCACCGAGGTGCGCCGATGGTCGGTCTCGAGGCGGAGAACGGCTGACCGGTCAGCTCCACCACCTCCAGTGCCCGAACAGTCCGGCGGGGATCGGTCGGCAGGATGGTCCGAGCGGCCTCGGGGTCCGCGCGGGCGAGCTCGGCGTGCAACGCCCGGACCCCGATCTCCTCGAGGCGCCGTTCGTAGCGCGCCCGGACCGCGGGATCCGTGTCGGGGATGGACCAGCCGTCGACCAGGGCCTGGATGTACATCATAGATCCTCCGCACAGGATCGGCACGTTCCCGCGCTCCCGGATCTCCGCGATCTCGCGCTCGGCCTCGCGACGGAAGTCGGCGACGCTCGCGGTCTCGGTCACCTCGAGGACGTCGAGCCTGTGATGCGGGATGCCACGTCGGAGGGACGGCGGGAGCTTCGCGGTACCGATGTCCATGCCGCGGTACTGCTGCATGGCGTCACAATTGACCACCTCCCCGCCCAGCCGCTGCGCCAGATCGAGGGCGAGGTCGGACTTCCCGGTGCCGGTCGGGCCCACCACCGCGACCGGTGCGGGGCCGCTCACCCGTGACCCCCCTGGCCCGGGGAATCCGACGACGACGAGAGATCCCAGCGAGCGCAGTGATACCCCACACCGAACGGCGCCCAGGACACCGACTCCACCGCAGACCTCTCCCCGACCAGCCCGGCCAGCCCGAGCCACGCGGGCCGGCTCCACCACCCCACGGCCTCCGCCACCGCGTCACCGGGATCGGGCAGCGGGCCACCGCGCCGCAGCCACTCGGTGAGATCCGAGTCGAGGGCGACACCACGCGGGTCCTCGGGCACGGGTGCCCGGGGGGTGAGGGAGGCGGGACCGTCCCCCACGACGACCACGAGGGTGTCGCGCCCGGGGGGCCGAGAGACCCGTCCACCGCCGGTGACGCCCGCGAACGACCGGGGCTGGTCGATCCCGGCGCGGTCGAGCAGCCACCATGCGATCAGGGCCGCGTCGGGGACATCGTCGTACTCGGCTTCCACCGCCTCGGAACGCCCGACCCGGACCGCCGCCCCCCACCTCGACAGCGAGGAACGGACGTCACCCATCGTCCGCCCCTCGGGGTCCGAGCCGAGCACGAGCACCCTCTCGAGGCCGGATGAGGCCGTCCTGAGCAGATCCAGCGCGGCGTCGACCTGGCCGGCGGTCTCCGCGGCCGCCTCTCCGGACAGTTCGGGCACCAGAACCGGTGCGCCGGGTACCAGGACGACAGGGGTGTTCACACGGAGCACCTTACTGACCTCCGCAGGAGCGCCGCCCCGGGACTCTGTCGGACTCGCTGGGGATACCCCGGCGCCCGGGCGGCGGTTGGTACACACTAGGGAGATGCCGACCCCTCACCGGGACGGCGAGGCGACGACCGGTGGGATTCCGGCGATGGTGCCGTGTCACGCGGCAGAACGAAACGAGGACCAGATGAGCGACCAGTCACCGACCACCCCCGGGGAGGCGAACCCCGGAACGTCCGCACCGACCCCCACTCCGACCCCGGGCCCGCGTCCCGGTGCGCCGTCCCCCGCAGCACTGGCCCGGAAGGTGGCACCGCGAGCGGTGGCGGCCCCCGAGTCGCGCATCGTCCGGGCGTCGGACCCGTCCGAATGGGGTCGGGTCGACGACTCCGGCGCCGTGTTCGTCAGGACCTCCGAGGGCGAACGCCAGGTCGGCTCCTGGCAGGCGGGTGCACCCGAGGAAGGTCTGGCCCACTTCGGCCTCCGGTACGACGACCTGGTCGCGGAGGTCTCACTCCTCGAGGCGCGACTCGACTCGCACCCGCAGGACGCGCGAAAGACCCGGGCCTCCGCCGAGGCCCTCGCCGAGCAGCTCCCCTCCGCTGCGGCCGTGGGAGATCTCGACGCCCTCGCGACCCGACTCGCCACCGTGGTCGAGCGCTCCGGCGCTGTCGAGGTCGAGGCGCGCCAGCGCAAGGACGAGGAGCGCGCCACCGCGATCGCCCGCAAGGAGGCGCTGGCCGTCGAGGCGGAGGAGATCGGTGAGTCGTCCACCCAGTGGAAGGCCGCCGGCGATCGCCTCAGGGAGATCCTCGACGAGTGGAAGACCATTCGCGGCATCGACCGCAAGACCGACGACGCACTGTGGAAGCGCTTCTCCAAGGCCCGCGAGGCGTTCAACCGGCGCCGTGGTTCCCACTTCGCGGAACTCGACCGCACCCGCGCCTCCGTCAAGCGCGTCAAGGAGGAGCTGGTCGAACGAGCCGAAGCCATCTCGGCCTCGACCGACTGGAACGACACGGCCACCGCGTTCAGGCGCCTCATGGACGAGTGGAAAGCCGCGGGCCGCGCTCCCCGCGAGGCCGACGACGCCCTGTGGAAGCGCTTCAAGGCGGCCCAGGACACGTTCTTCGACGCCCGCCACGCCGCGGCCGCCGAGCGTGACGCGGAGTTCGAGGGCAATGCGGACGCCAAGGAGGCGCTGCTCACCGAGTTCTCGGCCCGGATCGACCCGGACAAGAACCTCGACGCGGCCCGTGCCGCGCTACGGGAGCTACAGACCCGCTGGGAGGAGATCGGCAAGGTCCCGCGGGAGAGGATGGGGCAGCTCGAGGGACGGATCCGCGCCCTGGAGAAGTCCGTCTCCGACGCGGCCGACGCCGAATGGCGGCGTACCGACCCCGAGGCCAAGGCCCGCGCCGCCCAGTTCTGGGTGCGGGTGGACGATTTCGAGGCACAGGCCGCGAAGGCCGACGCGGCGGGCAAGTCGAAGGACGCCGAGAAGGCCCGCGCGCAGGCCATGCAGTGGAAGGAATGGGCCGAGGCCGCCGAGAACGCGGTCGACACCCGCTGATCACGCCGACAGGGCCCCACCGACACGGTGGGGCCCTGCTGCACGGGGTGGGTCCGACGGGTGCGGCGACCCGGTTCAGTCGCGGTGGCGGACGGAGTCCTCGAGCTCGCGCTGTTCGGGGGTGCGCGCCCACAGCACGCCGGCCAGGGTCATCACCAGCAGCAGCACCAGGATCACGCTGACGTACAAGCCGATCCCGGGGGCGCCGAAGTCCTGGAAGTCGGGGTTCGGTCCCCGTCCGGACTGGCGCAGCCAGATCGCCAGCATCCCGTACACCGTGGCCACGCAACTGGCGCCCCAGGCGATCCCCGCCGCCCACCACTTCTGGGTGATGATCATGACGGCGCCGAACAGGATGGCGCCGGCCGAGTAGAGCAGGACGAACACGTGGGAGGGCAGCGAGGTCTGTTGGTCCCGGGCCGCCTCGGTGAAGAAGAGCACGTCCAGTCCACGCACCCCGTCGCTGTGGGGAAGCGCGAGAGCGGCGGCGAGCAACACGATCAGCAACGCCGACGCCAGATAGGCCCTGCCGATGACGAGGGTGTGGCCCAACATCCTGTCCCTGCGTCGGAACTCCGAATCCACGGTCCTGCTGGATTCCATGATCCCCTGGATGGGGTCCGGGCGGTCAGCGGTGTTCACGTGAGGCATCCCTTCTGGGTGGTGTCGGAGGCGAGGGCATCACGTCGCAGCGTGGGCAGTCCGAGCCCCACGCCAATCGGGGGGGTCTCCGGCTTCTCACCGGCCTCGTGCCGGTCACCCGCCCTGGTGGCCCGACAGGTCAGCACGCCGTCGTCGGCGAGCAGATGGTGCGGGGCGGCCGAGCTGATCCGGGTGGTGACCACGTCGCCGGGTCGGATCCGCCCGGCGTGCTCCCCCACCGGGGCGAAGTGCACCAGACGGCCGTCCCGGGCCCTGCCGGTCATCCGGGCGGTGGCGGCGTCCTTCCGGCCCTGGTCGGCGGTGACGAGCAGCTCGACCTCGCGACCGACCTGCTTCCGGTTCTCCTCGAGGGTGATCCGCTCCTGCAGGTCGATCAGCCTCTCGTAGCGCTCCTGCACGACGGACTTGGGTACCTGGTCGGTCATCGTCGCCGCCGGAGTCCCCGGTCGCGGTGAGTACTGGAAAGTGAACGCGCTCGTGAACCGCGCCTTCTCCACGACGTCGAGGGTGGCCTGGAAGTCCTCCTCGGTCTCCCCGGGGAATCCGACGATGATGTCCGTGGTGATGGCCGCGTGCGGCATCGCGGCCCGCACCCTGTCCAGGATGCCCAGAAAGCGCTCCGACCGGTACGAACGGCGCATCGCGCGCAGGACACGGTCCGAGCCGGACTGCAGGGGCATGTGAAGCTGCGGGCACACGGCGGGGGTGTCGGCCATCGCTTCGATCACGTCGTCGGTGAACTCCGCGGGATGTGGTGAGGTGAACCGGATCCGCTCGATGCCCTCGACCCGACCGGCGGCGCGCAGCAACTTCGCGAAGGCGCCCCTGTCGGATGGCTCGGCGGGGTCGTGGAACGATCGCCCGTAGGCGTTGACGTTCTGTCCGAGCAGGGTGACCTCGAGGACACCCTCGTCCGCCAGTGCCTTCATCTCCGCCAGGACCTCACCGGGTCTACGGTCCACCTCCTTGCCGCGGAGGGACGGGACGATGCAGAACGTGCAGGTGTTGTTGCACCCCACGGACACCGAGACCCAGCCGGCGTAGGCGGACTCCCGGGTGGCGGGGAGGGTCGAGGGGAAGTGCTGGAGCGAGTCGGCGATCTCCACCTCGGCCCGCTCGTTGTGCCGGGAGCGCTGGAGCAGCGTGGGCAGGTGCCCGAGATTGTGTGTGCCGAAGACCACGTCGACCCACGGGGCCCGCGTGACCACGACGTCCTTGTCCTTCTGCGCCAGGCATCCCCCGACCGCGATCTGCAGTCGGGGATTGGCGTCCTTCCACGGCCGCAGGTGGCCGAGCGTGCCGTACAGGCGGTTGTCCGCGTTCTCGCGAACGGCGCACGTGTTGAACACCACGAGGTCCGGCAGAGTGCCCCGGGCAGGGTCGGCCTCACCCTCGAACGGCACATACCCGGCCGCGTCGAGCACACCGGAGAGCCGCTCGGAGTCATGGACGTTCATCTGGCACCCGAAGGTCCGCACCTGGTAGGTGCGCCCCTCGACGCGCTCGACGCCGGTGTCTCCGGCCGTCGCCTGCAGGTCGGTCACGAGAGAATCCACGCAGGCCAGGGTACTCAGGGCGACACCTGGGCCGCCAATTCGGCGTCGACCACCGTCATCGCCAACCCCGTCGGATAGCCCCGGCGGGCGAGGAACGCCACCAGCCTGCGCCGTTCTCCCTGGAGATCCGCCCCGGGACCGGAGTCGACCGGGCTGCGGCTGAGCCTCGCGCGCACGAGTTCGGTGGCCTGCTGTCGGTCATCGGCCTCGTCGATGCCGGCCACCGCCCCCGCGATATGGACCTCGGCGACACCCTTCTCGCGGAGTTCACGTTCGAGTGCTCCCCGCGACCGTCCGCGTCGACGCCGCCGACCCCGGACCCATTCCGAGGCGAAGTCCGCGTCATCGAGCAGGCCCCAGGCGCGGACCCTGTCCAGCGCCTCGTCCACCGCGTCCGGCGCGTGGTCCTTACCCAGCAGCCGCTCCCGCAGTTCGTGTCGGCTCCGTGGCCGGTGGCGCAGAAGTCGGAGAGCCGCCGTCGCGGCCTCGTGGGCCTCGGGTGCCAACGGGGGCAGGTCCGAGCTACTCGACGGCCTGGCCTCCACCGCCGCGATGGCGGTGCGTAGATCGTCCGTGTCGACACCCCGCCCCGGCTCGGCCGCACACGGGTCCTGCACGCTCATCAGAACTCGACGGGCACCACGTCGATAGGCGCGTCCTCATCGGACTCCGCCTCGATCTCCGCGATCTCCGCACCCGCCCCGATATTGAGCTTGTCGAGGATCTTCCGCTCGATCTCGTCGCGGACCGAGGGGTTCTCCTTGAGGTACCGGCGGGCGTTCTCCTTGCCCTGGCCCAACTGGTCCGCCCCGTAGGTGAACCAGGAACCCGACTTCTTGACGAAGCCGTTCTCCACACCCATGTCGATGAGCGATCCCTCGCGACTGATGCCCTCGCCGTAGAGGATGTCGAACTCCGCGATCTTGAACGGGGGCGCGATCTTGTTCTTGACGACCTTGACCTTGGTGCGGTTACCCACCGCATCCGCGCCGTCCTTGAGGGTCTCGATCCGGCGCACGTCCAGGCGGACGGAGGCGTAGAACTTGAGCGCCTTACCGCCCGTGGTGGTCTCGGGCGAGCCGAACATCACCCCGATCTTCTCGCGCAGCTGGTTGATGAAGATCGCGGTGGTGTTGGTGTTGTGCAGCGCACCCGTCATCTTGCGGAGCGCCTGGCTCATCAGTCGCGCCTGCAAGCCCACGTGGCTGTCGCCCATCTCGCCCTCGATCTCCGCCCGCGGCACCAACGCCGCGACGGAGTCGACCACCAGGATGTCGATTGACCCCGACCTGACCAGCATGTCGGCGATCTCGAGCGCCTGCTCACCGGTGTCCGGCTGGGAGACGATGAGGTTGTCCGTGTCCACGCCGAGCTTGCGGGCGTACTCCGGATCCAACGCGTGCTCCGCGTCGATGAACGCGGCGATCCCGCCGGCGGCCTGCGCGTTGGCCACCGCGTGCAGCGCGACGGTCGTCTTGCCGGACGACTCCGGACCGTAGATCTCCACGACGCGGCCCCGTGGGAACCCGCCGATCCCGAGTGCCACGTCGAGGGACAGGGCACCGGACGGGATGACCTGGACCGGCGGCCGGGTGTCGTCCCCGAGCCGCATGACCGACCCCTTGCCGTAGGCCTTGTCGATCTGCGCGAGCGCCAACTCCAGCGCCTGTTCGCGGTTCTGGGCCACGCCCGTCCTGGTACCTGACTTGGCGGTGGTCTTGGGGGCCATGATGCTCTCCGTTCGTGCTCGACCTCCGGTGTCGTGCCGGACGGTCTGTGTGGTCTGCTCGCTCGCGGACGCTACGGGTCGGGTACGACAGATGCGTCTCGCACGAGCCCGGCAACCCTTCACTGTGGAGGGATGTCGCCCTGTGGACGGGCCATCCCGTCATCACATGACCCGAGTGTAGACGAACGCGTGTTCGAGATCGAACGACACGCCGCCACGGGGTCAGCGTAATGAGTCGGGAACCTCGAACTCCGAACACAGCGCCAACCAGACCTGCTTGACGGAGGCACCGGCGTCGATGGCCTCGTCGGCGGTGCGCCCGTCGAACGCGGCCAGATGATGGGACCTCACGAGATGATCGGCCCGCAGGTCCCCGAAGGCCTCGACGGTCCGGGCCCTGAACTCGGTCAGTGTCACGTGTGCCCCTTCACCACGGACGAGGACGGGCCGCCGGTCAGTTCACCGGCGGCCCGTCCTCGGACGACTCACTGCTGTTCGGTCTGCGCCTGCTGCTGAGGCGGGGTGGCGGACTGCGGCTGCCCCTGGGGGAGCTGGGACGCAGAGCCGGTCCCCTGTCCGAGCTGACCACCCTCGGCCTTCATCGACGCCCGGATCTGCTCGAGACGGCTGTGCCCGGCCATCTGGGTCGAGGCCTGCTCGACCTCGAGCATCCGGCCCTGAACCGAGTTCTGGGCGAGCTCCGCCGACCCGAGGGCGTTGGCGTACCGCCGCTCGATCTTGTCGCGGACCTGGTCGAGGTTCGGGGTGTTCCCGCCCGACGAGACCTCGGACATGGACTGCAGCGACGCGCTGACCTGCTCCTGCATCTTGGCCTGCTCCAGCTGGCTGAGCAGCTTGGTCCGTTCGGCCACCTTCTGCTGGAGCACCATCGCGTTCTGCTCCACGGCCTTCTTGGCCTGGGCCGCGGCCTGGAGCGACTGGTCGTGGAGTCCCTTGAGGTCCTCGACGTTCTGCTCGGCGGTGACCAGCTGAGCGGCGAAGGCCTCCGCGGCGTTCTCGTACTCGGTCGCCTTCTGGGTGTCGCCGTTCTGATGGGCCTGCTCGGACATCTGCAGTGCCTGCCGCGTGGAGCCCTGCAGCTTCTCGATGTCGGCGAGCTGGCGGTTGAGCTTCATCTCCAGCTGCCGCTGGTTGCCGATCACGGCGGCCGCCTGCTGGGACAGCTGCTGGTGCTGCCGCTGCGCGTCCGAGATGGCCTGCTGGATCTGGACCTTGGGGTCAGCATTCTCGTCGATCTTCGAATCGAACAACGCCATGAGGTAGCGCCATGCCTTGGTGAACGGATTGGCCATCGCTGCGTAGTGTCCTTCTGCCGATTCGGACGACTGGTCGGTACCACGGTACCGAACAAGGTCGGGGGGCGACCACCGGGCGTTGCCGGGGTGGGGCTCAGGCCGCGAGGACGGGCTCCGCGACGGTGCCCGGGAGCGAGACGGTACCCGGGGGCGAGACCTCGAGGGCCGCGCGGATGAGGATCTCGCCGAGCGAGACGTCGAGCGCACCCGAGATGGACGCGAGCAACTCGCTCGAGGCCTCCTTGCGACCACGTTCGATCTCGGAGAGATACCCGGGACTCACCCGGGCGGCGTCGGCGACGTCCCGCAGGGTCCGCCCCGAATCGCCCCGCAGGCCGCGGAGCACCGTCCCGAGGGTCTCCCGCAGCAGCGGGGGCCCGCTCCGGTGGTCCGGTCGGGGCAGCGTGGTCATCTGGATGTTCGGCATCACGGGGTACAACGCCTCACGTCGCCGATTCGTTCCCGACCTCGTCGGCGATCCCCACCAGCAGATCGAGGGCGGCGGCACAGGCCGCCCGACGGATCTCGGCTCGACCGCCGTCCAGGGAGAGCTCGGTCGACCGCGCCGCGACTCCCGGCACGCAGATCCCCACGTGAACGGTCCCCACGGCCCTCCCCTCCTGGCGGTCGGGTCCCGCCACACCGGTCAGACCCACACCGACGTCGGCGCCGCATCGCTCCGCCGCCCCCAGGGCGAGCGCGCGCGCCGTCTCCCCCGACACGGCCCCGTGCCTCCGGAGAACCTCCTCGGCAACGCCCGCGAGAGTGTGCTTGAGATCGGTGGCGTAGACAACCAGGCCACCCCGGAGCACCGCGCTCGCCCCCGGAACCCCCGCCACCGTGGCCGCGAGCATCCCCGCGGTCAGCGACTCGGCGGTCGCCAGGGTCCACCCGCGCCCGCCGAGTGCGGCCACCGCGGCCGCGGCACCCGGATCGGGGAGATCAGCGGAGGTCATGGCAACCCGGGCCGGGGGGCTCAGTGCCCGGCCCTGGCGGCCTGACGCGCCTTCACCAGGTAATCGATACCCGTGTAGACGGTCAGGACCAGCGCCACGCCGATCACGGCCCATTCGACGGGCCAGACCCAGTGCGGTAGCGGGAGGATCAGCATGCCCAGCCCCAGGGTCTGGGTCACGGTCTTGAGCTTGCCACCCTTACTGGCCGCCACCACGTGGTCGACGCCGAACAGACGCCAGAGGGTGATCCCCACCTCGCGGACGAGGATCACGATCGTCACCCACCAGAACAGCTCGTGGACCAGGGACAGCGAGATCATCGCCGCCGCCATGAGCGCCTTGTCCGCGATCGGGTCGGCGATCTTGCCGAAGTCCGTCACCAGACCCAGCCGCCGGGCGAGGTACCCGTCCACGTAGTCGGTCGCCATCGCGAACACGAAGACGACGAACGCACCCACCCGCCACCACGGGTCCTGCGCGTCGGCCACGAAGAACAGGACCACGAACACCGGGACCAACACGATCCGCAGGACGGTGAGCACGTTGGCGATGTTGAGTACGGGGACCTCGGCGCCGGGGCGTCCGTCATCGGTGATGGGAAGTGTCACCCCCTCACCTTAGCGAGACCCGGCCGAATACCCTTGATCCGACAACACCCCCGCAGCGACCAGGAAGGACCACACCGATGCCGCTCTTCGCAGTCGACTACCGGTACGAGCCCGAGCAGACCGATGACCGGGAGGCCAACAAGCCCGCCCATCGCGAGTGGCTCTCCGCCCGGGTCGACGCGGGATCGATCCGGTCGGTGGGTCCGTACACGGACGGTTCGGGCGCCCTGCTCGTCGTCGAGGCCGCCGATTCCGACACCGCCCGCGCACTGGTGGCGGAGGACCCCCACTGTCTGCGCGGAATGGTCTCCGAGGTCACCGTCCGGGAGTGGATGCCGGTGTACGGCGCGCTGGCCTGAGACCGCGCGGTTCAGCCCACCGGCGCCTCGTCCAGGTTCTCGCTCCCGGCAGGCAGGTCTCCCGGGTCCTCCTCGGGCGGGGTGCCGCCCTTGATCATCCAGATGACCGACCCCAGCTCCTCCGGCTTGACCAGCACGTCGCGGGCCTTCGAGCCCTCCGAGGGTCCGACGATGTCGCGGGACTCCATCAGGTCCATGAGCCGACCCGCCTTGGCGAACCCGACGCGGAGCTTGCGCTGCAGCATCGAGGTGGACCCGAACTGGCTGGAGACCACGAGCTCGACGGCCGCGAGCAGGTCGTCGAGGTCGTCCCCGATGTCGCCGTCGATGTCCTTCTTGGACTCCTCCTTGGCGGCGGTGACGGTGTCGTCGTAGTCGGGCTCCGCCTGGTTCTTGGCGTAGTCCACGACCTCGTGGATCTCCTCGTCGGTGATGAACGCACCCTGCATACGGACGGGTCGCGACGCCCCCATCGGGATGAAGAGACCGTCACCCATCCCGATCAGCTTCTCCGCCCCCGCCTGGTCCAGGATGACCCGCGAGTCGGTGAGCGAGGACGTGGCGAAGGCCAGACGCGACGGCACGTTGGTCTTGATGAGGCCCGTGACCACGTCGACGGACGGACGCTGCGTGGCCAGCACCAGGTGGATCCCGGCGGCACGGGCCTTCTGGGTGATCCGCACGATCGCGTCCTCGATGTCACGCGGCGCGGTCATCATGAGGTCGGCGAGTTCGTCCACCACCGCGACGATGTACGGATACGGGCGGTACACCCGTTCGCTGCCGGGCGGGGTCGTGATGGCACCGGACTTGACCCGTTCGTTGAAATCGGTGATGTGGCGCACGCGGGTGGACTTCATGTCCTGGTAGCGCTGTTCCATCTCCTCGACCAGCCACGCCAGCGCGGCGGCCGCCTTCTTAGGCTGCGTGATGATCGGGGTGATCAGGTGTGGGATCCCCTCGTACGGCGTCAGCTCGACCATCTTGGGATCCACGAGGATCAGGCGCACCTCGTCCGGTGTCGCGCGGGTGAGCAACGACACGAGCATCGAGTTGACGAAGCTGGACTTACCCGAACCGGTCGAGCCGGCCACCAGGAGGTGCGGCATCTTGGACAGGTCGGCGGTGACGAAGTCCCCCTCGATGTCCTTGCCCAGTCCGATGAGCATCGGGTTGTGCTTGGTGGCGGTCTTGGGGTCGGTGAGCACGTCGGCCAGCCTCACCAGCTCCCGGTCGAGGTTGGGGACCTCGATGCCCACCGCGGACTTGCCGGGGATCGGGGCGAGGAGACGGACGTTGTCCGTGGCCACCGCGTAGGCGATGTTCCGGTGCAGCGCCGTGATCTTCTCGACCTTGACGCCGGGGCCGAGTTCGACCTCGTAGCGCGTGACCGTCGGCCCGCGGGTGAACCCGGTGACCGCGGCGTCGATCTTGAACTGCTCGAGGACGCCCTGGATGGCGTCGATCATCTGGTCGTTGGACTCGCTGCGCTCCTTGGGCGGGTCCCCCGCGGTCAGCAGGCTGACGGGCGGCAGGGTGTACTCGACGCCGTTGAGCAGTTGCTTCTGGGAG